>CALKTZ010000085.1 GCA_937997355.1 uncultured Planctomycetales bacterium
AATCGTTCGAGCGGGAGCCCCGCCGCCTGGGCGGTCGACCAGATCGGCACCATGCTGTCCCCATGCTCGCCCAGGATCAGCGCGGTCACCTGGGTCGGCGGCAGCTTGATCGACTCGGCGATCAGGCTCCGGAACCGGGCGGTGTCGAGCTGAGTTCCCAGCCCGATTACCCGGCTCGACGGGATGCCGAGCTGCTGAACGGCCAGGTAGGTGAGGACGTCGACCGGGTTCGAGACGACCAGGATGGTCGCATCCTGCTTGAGCCCGACGCCTTTCACTTGCCCCAGGATGTTCAGGAACAGCTCGACGTTGCGATTGATCAGATCGAGGCGGCTCTCGTCCGGCTTCCGCCGCAGGCCGGCGGTGATCATGACGAGGTCGCTCTCGGGGATCGCCTCATAACCGACCGCGCGGATGCGCTGATCGGCCATCAGCGACGCCCCGTGGAGCAGGTCGAGCGCCTGCCCCTTGCAGAGATCGGCGTTGAGGTCGATCAGGTCAATCTGGCTGACGATCTTGGCGCACTGGAGGGCGAACGCGGCACACGACCCGACCAGGCCACCGCCGCCGATGATGCTGACCTTCATGGAATCCTCGCTTCGTCTCGTTCTGATCTTGGTTCAATCGCCTGGGATGGTGTCCGGAATCAGCGGCCCGCCCCGCCGAGCGCCCGCATGACCTGGTCGGTGATCGTCTGCACGAGGGCCTCGACGTCGAGCTCGCCCGTCTTCGCCTGGCCGTTGCTCGATGGCGCGGCGTTGTAGCGGGGAGCGGCCGAACCGTTCGAGGACGTGGCCGGCGGCGAGATCCGCGACTCGATCGGGATCTGGACCGGGGCCTGCTCCATCAGCTTGGGATGCACGTAGACCTTGGGCTCGGGGCTGAATTCTCCGTAACCCTCGCGGAACAGGTTGTTGCCGCAGAGGTCGCAATTCTCCAGGCCGAGGCGGAGCCGGGGGTCTGGGATGTTCAGGTTGGGCTTGAGCTTGATCAGCTCGGCGGCCTTCTCGTCCGGATAGTAGTGGACCCGGCCGAGCTGCTTCGCGAGGAGCAAGATCCGGCAATAGGCGTCGATGATCTCGGTCTTGAAGTAGGCATCTTCGAGGTCGGTGCCGTAGGTGACCGTCCCGTGATTGGCGAGCAGGATCGTCTCGGTGTCCTTCACATAAGGCAACACCGTGTCGGCGAATTTCTGGCCGCCCGGCGTCTCATACGGGGCGATGGCCACTTCGCCGAGGAACACCTCGATTTCCGGCAGCACGCACTTCGGGATCGGCTCCTGCGCGACGGCGAACGCCGTGGCATGAGGGGGATGGCAGTGGACGACCGAGCGGACATCGGGCCGGGCCTTCATGATCGTGAGGTGGAGCAGCATCTCGCTCGACCGCTTGCGCTGCCCCGAGATCTGCTTCCCTTCCATGTCGATGATGCAGAGATCATCGGGCTTCATGAAGCCCTTGGAGATGCGGGTCGGCGTGCAGAGGACGCGATCTTCCGAAATCCGGAAGCCCTTGTTGTAAACGCGCCGGCCGATCTCGCACATCTGCTCCCGCAGCTTCCACTCGTTGAGGACCGTTCCGTTGCCGATCATGTCTTCTCTTCCTCCGGCTCATTCCGAGCCGTCTCGTGTTTACCGTTCGTCTGTTCGTATCGCTATCTTCTTGATTGATTCAGAGTGCCAGCCGATCGATCAGGCAGGCGCAGTAGGCGTCGACGGGCGTCTTCGTCTTGCCGAAGGGATTGGCGGCCTCTCGGCCTTCGCTCAGCGCGATCAGGCTCCCCGGCCCGGCCCCCAGGTTGTCATAGACGATGACTTCCTCCCCTCGGTTGGACGATCCTTCGAGCAAGGCATCGGCCGGCATGGGCAAGGAGATCAGGAAACGGCCGCCGCGCAAGGCCGGATGGAGTTTGGACATCGTCACTCGACCAATCACCTCGGCGATCCGCATTGCAATCCCCTTCACGATTCATCCGGCAGGGCCATCACGCTCCAGCGTCCCGGCGTCTTGCGGCCGATCATCTCCTGGAGGATCTGGCCGTCGTTGGTGAGCAGGACCCGGTCCCCCCGCCCCGCCCCCATCCGATCGATGGCCAGCACGGGCTCGCCGTCCGGACGTCCGTTGACCCCTTCAAGCTGCACCACGAGGATGCGTTCCCCCTGGAACGACTCGTGCTTCACCGTCGAGGTCATGGTTCCCAACACACGGCCGATCTGCATGCTCTCGCACCACCTACGGAAAACCGTCGCTCCGGGATCAGACGAACCGCATACTGCCGATGACCGCCGAGCGTCGCTGCCGGGTGAAGGTGAGCGGGGTCGTCACCCCTTCGCCGGTCGGACCCGCGATCGAGAACGAGGTGGTCCCTTCCCCGCCGATCCCCAGCCCGGCGGCGCTCGGGCCGTTGACCACGAAGATCGTGCAATCCATGGCCTTGCCCATCTTCGACATCACCGAGGTGTCTCGGGAGTGGAGGAGGGCGGTATGGCCGTAGCCGTGTTCGCTCTCCTTGGCGAGTGCGATGGCCGTGTCGACATTCGGCACCCGGACGAACGGGATGAACGGCATCATCTGCTCGTGCTGGACGAAGGGATGGTCGGCCCCGGTTTCGCCGAACAGGATCTGGAACTCGGCGGGGACCTGAGCCCCGGCGTATCGGCCGAGGACCGCCGGATCTTGGCCGACGAGGTCCTTGTTCACGTGCAGCTCGCCGTCACTCCCCTTCTTGAACGCCTCGCGGGTGAGGGCGTCGATCTGGGAGGCGCTCAGGCGATAACCCCCGCGGTTCGCGACCGCTTCCATGAGCGGATCGAAGATTTCCGAGACGGCGAAGACCTGCTTCTCGCCGATGCAGAGGAGATTGTTGTCGAACGAGGCCCCGGCGATGACCGACCGCGCGGCCGTGTCGAGGCAGGCGGTGGCGTCGACGACGACCGGCGGATTGCCCGGCCCCGCGACGATCGCGCGTCGCTTGCTGCCGAGCGCGGCACGGGCGACCGCCGGGCCGCCGGTCACGACCAGCAGCCGGACCGTCCGATTATTGAACAGGCCGTTCGCCGATTCGAGGGTCGGCGGGTGGATGATCGTGAGCAAGTCTCCGATGCCGATCGCCGCGCGGATCGCCCGGTTGAACCGGCGCACCCCCTCGGCCGCGATGTTCATCCCGGACGGGTGGGCGTTGAAGACGACCGTATTCCCCGAGGCCAGCATGTTGATGGCGTTGCCGGCCAGGGTCGGCAGGCTGTGCGTGACGGGGGTGATCGCGCCGATGACGCCGAACGGGGCGTAATCGGTGAGGCTGAGCCCCTTGTCCCCCGCCGCGACATCGGACTTGAGATATTCGGTGCCGGGGATCAGCGGGATCGTGTCGCGCAGCTTGGCGATCTTGTGATCGACGCGGCCGATCCTGGTCTCTTCCATCTCGCGACGGCCGAGTTCGTCGGCCTGCTCGACGCAGATCTTCCGGATGCACGCCACGGCCTTGGCGCGGTCCTCGATGGGCCGGGTGCGGAAGGCCTGGAAGGCCGCGTCGGCCGCCGCCACGGCGTCGTCCACGCTCCCGTAGACGCCGTCGCTCCCCGCGGACGACCGGCCGTTGCTCAGGGCGGCCCCGTTCCCCATCTGGGAGAGGACTTCCTGGATCACGTTGCGGATGATGTCTTCAGTCATTTGCATGATTGGATCCAGCTATACCAACGGATTGATTTCGTAAATCGATCATTCGCCATTGCGGGTCGAGAAAATCACCTTCCCCTCGACGTCCACCGTGTCCACGAGCCCGATGACCACCGCATCGATCGGGAGTTTCTCGGTCTCCGGGGTCAGCCTCGCGCTCGACCCCTGGCAGATGAGCACCATCTCGTCGATCCCCGCCCCCAGGGCGTCGACGACGACGAAGGTCCGGCCGGTGGGGACCAGGCGGTCGCGGCCCTTGTCGTCGACCCGGTAGGGCTCGACGATCAGGAGCTTGTGCCCCGTCATCGACGCGACCTTCTGGGTCGCGATCACACTGCCTGTCACTCGGGCCAGGAACATTTCGGCAAAGTCCTCAGGAACGCCCGCCGCCTCGGCGGGCGCGATCAGCGATCGGGCGAATCGGATCAGTCGGTCGACTTCTTGCCCGACTCCAACAAGGTCCGCGACTGTCGGGCGACCACGATCTCTTCATTGGTCGGCACGGTCCAGACCTGAACCCGCGAAGCGGAGCTGGAGACTCGGCGCTCGGCCGGGCCGGATGAATTCAGCGCCGGATCGAGCTCGATCCCGAACCAGCCCAGGTCCCGGCAAACGCCCGACCGGATCAACGTGGAGTTCTCGCCGATCCCCCCCGTGAAGACGATCGCATCGGCACCGCCCAGCTCCACCAGGTAGGCCCCGAGGTAGTGGCGGATCGACGCGATGAACACGTCGATGGCCAGCTTCGCCTGGGCGTTGCCGGCGGTCGCGGCGGCCTCGATATCGCGGAGGTCGCGCCCCGCCTCGCTCACCCCTTCCAGCCCCGAGCGGTTCGCCAGGATGTCGAGCACTTCGGTCAGGTCCTTCCCGGTCTCGCGGAGGATGACGGGGAGCGAGAAGACGTCGAAGTCGCCGACTCGGTTGTTGTGCGGGAGCCCCGATTGTGGGCTCATTCCGAGGCTGCACGCCACCGACTTGCCATTTCGGATGGCGGCGAGCGAGGAGCTTCCCCCGAGGTGGCAGGAGATGATCTTGATCTCCTTGCTCCCGAGCAATTCGGGCATGCGCCAGGAGATGTAGCGATGGCTGGCCCCGTGAAAGCCCCAGCGGCGGACGCCGAAATCGGTCGCCCACTGGTTGGGGATCGCGTAGCGCTGGTTGGCCTCGGGAATCGAGCGATGAAACCCGGTCTCGAACGCCGCCACCAGCGGGAGGGACGGGAACCGCGAACGCAGCATGCGCATCGCCCCGGTATACGGGGGGTTGTGCGCGGGGGCGACGTCGGCGAACGCTTCCATCGCCTCCAGAACCGGTTCGTCGACCAGATGGACGCCGGTCAGGTTCTTGGCGTGGACCGCCTTGAACCCGATCGCCGTGACCTCGGACGGGTCCGCCAGCACGCCGATCTCCGGGTCCGTCAGTTGGTCCAGGCAGAGCTGGACGGCGTCGCCATGATCGGCGATCGGACGCACCATCTCACGGTCCCCGCGAGGAGACTTGATCGTGACCTTGGCGTTGTCCGAGCCGATCCGTTCGATCGCCCCGCGCGCCAGGACCGGCTCGGCCGGGTCTCCCAGGTCGAAGAGGCGATATTTGAAGCTGGTCGACCCCAGGTTCGCGACGAGGACTTTCACTTGCCCGAGTCCCCCGTGAACTTCTCGACGACGATCGCCGCGGGACGCGGGATCACATGGGCCGCCTGCAACTTGCCGACTCTCGAAACGGCCTCCGCGCCCGCCTCGATGGCCGCGCGCACACTGCTGACGTCGCCGCGGATCATCACGCTGAGGATCCCGCCGTCGACCTTGATGATCTCGCTCGCAAGCTCGACGCTCGCCGCCTTGAGCATCGCGTCGATGCCGAAGATCATCCCGACCAGCCCGAAGGTTTCGAGCAGGCCGATCGCACCTCC
>CALKTZ010000086.1 GCA_937997355.1 uncultured Planctomycetales bacterium
CTGAAGTGGTCGCCTGAAGGCGAGGGTTTTTAGATCCCAGAACTAGGACAATAAGGATCCTCCCATTGAGCAGGGGTGGCCGGCGACGTCGGCGATTCCTGGCCGGGGTCGAATTTTGCTTTTACCACGAGCTTATTCGGAGGCTCGGGGCGCACAGAGGCCGGGGTGTCGGACGCAACCTCCTGGCCAAACAGGCTGGCGCATGAAGACTGGCAAGCCACGGCAATGGCCAGCAGTTGAATCAACGCTCCTGGATGAAACTTCCCCATGCAACCTCTCAACATGAGGAAAAATTGAGGGTGACTCGCGATTTGCTTTGCGCACCGCGATCGCGGACGTACTCATCGTGCGCTTTTCGGTAAGATTCGACGTGAGTTCCTTCCGACTTGAGCGATCTTTCCGAGAATAGCGGCACGGGATTGTTCACTGCTACCTGGCCGACCGTATTGTTTAAGCTGGAATCCATAACGTTTGCTGAGAAGAGCGTAAAGATCAGCGGTGTCGGCAACCCTGCCGAGCCAAAATTTCAGAACGACAAGCAGAATACAGATGAGCGCGACATCCGCCATCGAATGGACCGATGCGACGTGGAACCCCATCCGGGGTTGTGTGAAGATCAGCCCGGGAACCTTCGCCGAACGCTTTCGCGGCGTTCCGGGGCACCCTTACGAACAAGGGTTTGACCTACGGCTCATCCCGGAGAAACTGGCCGAGCCGTTTCTGTGGTCGAAACCGAAGATGGTGTTCGTGAACTCGATGAGCGACCTGTTCCAGACGGGGGTTCCCGAGTCCTATGTAGAACAGGTCGCACGGATCATGGGGATGGCCGACTGGCACACCTACCAGGTATTGACGAAGCGCCATGAGCAAATGCGCCGGATGTTGAAAGGTCCACTCTCCTTCGCGGCCGAATACGGACACATCTGGTGGGGCGTCAGCGTCGAGGATCGCAAGCATGGCCTTCCCCGGATTGAGGTATTGCGCAACACTCCCGCCGCAATCCGGTTCTTGTCGATCGAACCGCTCCTGGAAGATCTGGGCGAACTGGATCTGACCGGGATTCATTGGGTGATTGTTGGAGGTGAGAGCGGCCATGGCGCCCGACCCTTGAAGGAAGACTGGGTTTTGAACCTTCGCGATCAATGCAAGGCGGCGGGTGTCCCCTTTTTCTTCAAGCAATGGGGCGGGGTGAGGAAGTCGAAAACCGGCCGCGTGCTGGACGGTCGAACTTACGACGAAATGCCAGAGGGACAACCACGTCCGATACCGGATCGCCCACAACGCATGATCATGATCGAGCGGATGCGCGAATGGGCGATGTCTTTGCCTTCCGAAAAAGTGTCTCATCCCCGAGACTGATGCGAGTCAATTCTTCTCGTCAGAGATACCGCTTGACGCTTGAGTGAATCATCGGTTTCTGCTTGTCTGACACAACCCAATGTCCGGGACGTAAGAGAAATGGCGCGGGGTGTATTTGCAGGAAAACAATCATAATGCGTGAACCTTCAACGTCGGTGACGCCTCTTGAAATGCGAAGGGTGGTGTAGGTCAGGGTTACTTCGCTAAAGGAGCCGTAGGTCGTGGGTTCGAATCCCACTCGATTGGGAAACCGATCGGTAGCTCAGTCTGGTAGAGCGACGTCATGGTCCCTGATCGCGACTTCCCCCTTTATTTTCAAGACATGGAAACACCGTGCGGTGGTGCAGACAAGGGTTACTTACCTTTCAACGGTCGAGGTCGTCGGTTCGAATCCGACCAGTCCTTCGGGGCTGTAGCTCAGTTGGTAGAGCGCGAAACGTACCTTTGCCGATTCTTCCCCGCACGGTTTCAGCAACAAGGCGGTGGTGCAGAAGAGGGATCCATCGGTCGGAGCGCCGGGGAACCGGAGGAGTGGGTTCAAATCCCACCCGAACCTTAAGGTTCGGAAGCTCATTCCCTCTCCGCTTCTTCCCCGTCCAGTGATTTTTGGTTGATAGGTTTCGTCATGGCATCGCTGAATCGTATCCTGAGATTGTTCACCCACGAAAAGGCTCCCTCGCCCCGAATCAGTCCACTCGCCCAGCTTGAGCGGTCCGTCATGTCCTGCCTGCTGTGGGAGGATGAATTCTACGAGTCGGGGTTGACGATCGGCCAGCGAATCGCCGAACTGGTGGCACAGGTGCCCGCTGCCGGCGTGGCGATCCAGGCCAAGGAGGAGATGCGGCTGCGCCATGCACCGCTCCTGATTGTCCGCGAGTTGATGAGGAGTAAGGATGGTCGCGCGCTCGCCAGGGATGTCTTCCCGAAGGTCATCCTCCGCGCCGATGATATCACCGAATTCCTCGCGCTCTACTGGAAGGACAACAAGGATGAGCCACTGGCCAAGCAGGTGAAGCGTCACCTCGGCGAGACGTTCCGTAAGTTCGATGAGTACCGACTGGCGAAGTACAA
>CALKTZ010000087.1 GCA_937997355.1 uncultured Planctomycetales bacterium
AGCCATCGTTTCGTTTCACGAAGAGGAGCTGCCCGGGAGTTGGTGGGAAAGCCTCGCGCTCAGCGACTTTCATCCGACCCAGGTCCGTCTCACTACCAAGAGCGACGGCAAAGAATTCGCGCGTGCCGGCATCTGGGATATGAGTTGGTTCAGCCGAATCGACGGACTCGCAAGGATGGGCATCATCAACTTCGAGGTCGATTCTGCTTACAGGCGGAACGGATATGGTCGTTTCCTCCTGGCGGAAATCCTCCGATCCGCCAAGGAGCAGATGTTCGCGGTGGCTCAGGTTCAAACCGACGTCACCAACCTGCCGGCGCTCGCGTTATACGAATGTTCTGGATTCCGCCCGATCGACGAGGCCACGCTTTATCGTCTGCCAGCGGATCGAATGGATCGTCGGGGCTAATTGCTTATCCTTGTCCGGAGCGAAGGAAATGGGCCGACCACTCAATCGGTTTGAACTGAGGGCCGCGGCCGAGGCCGCCGAAGCTCGGGGAATTACTCAAGGAGACGATCGCCGGTCTCGCCGATCTTCCTCGGATCGTAAAGACTCCACTCCTCGCAAAGCCGCGACCACCCAGGGGCGAACCAAGGTCGTCTGGGCGGTCTGCGACATCGGCGGCCGGACCGTGACCACCTTCGACTATGCCCAGAAGGCCGATGCCGAAGCCCTGATCGTTCAATTGAAGGCCAAGGGGAAAGGCGAGCACTTCCTGCGATCGATCAAGGAGCCGATGTAAGAGATAATGCGCTCGTGGGAATTGATCGTAGACAGGAGTTCTCGGATCTTGCCAGGAACTCCGACAAAAAAAGGACCGACCCTCGTACCCTTCTGGCGGTGCGAGAGCCGGTCTTTCATTCAAATCAACCGTAAGCACTCTAATCGATCAATACGAATCGGCGCTGATCACTTCGCCGCCGGCCCGAGTGGACAGAGCCTGCCACACGCCGAGAGGAGCGTATCCGGCGGTACCCATGGGGATGAACGAATAGGTGTTCGTGCCTCCCTGAATGTTGGTGATCGTGCAATTGGCGGGATTGTAGGGGGACGAGCTGATCGTATCCTTGAGGAATTTTACGGAGCCGTCGGCAAAGGCGAAGTTGGCCCCACCGGGATGTTCGCTCCCCGCTGCCCCGTCCTCGATGTGCGAGGTGTTGCTGCCGGCGGGAGCGCCGCAAGGCCCGCGAACATTCAGCTTGTAGGCGGTGGAAAAGGTGGCGTCGCCGGGGTTATAGCCAACCCACCAGTGCCTCTGGAGCGGGTCGTATTGCAGCCTTCCATAGGGCCATTCACCGATCAGGATCGTGTTGCTGGTGCCGTCGGTAATCGACCCGATGCTGACGAGACTCCCCTGGAAAATTACGCCGTTCGAGTTCGCCGCGCCGAGTTTGACCGCTGCTTGGCCGGCGGCGTCGCCGGGGGCATTTTCGTTGAACCAGGTTCCGGCATTGCCCGCATAGCTTGCAAAGTGCATGAAGACGTCACCGTTGTAGAGCGGTGCATTGTTCACGCCGTTATTGGAGCGGACTTCAACTTTCGGATCGCTCGGGCAATGATAGGTCGCAACACTCACGTCGTAGACGGTGGTATTCTGCGCGTTCCAAATACACATGTTCGTATTGAGCGCGTTGTAGAGATTTCCACCTTCGATGAATTGAAGGGCACCAACTCGCCATCCCCACGCCTTTCGCGGAAGAGCCGAGTTGAAAGTAGAGTCCCCCGACCAGGATTCGGCCGTGATGAAGACATTATTGGAGTCGTGATAGTTGTGGAATGCCAACCCGAGCTGCTTGAGGTTGTTGGTGCATTGAATCCGGCGGGCGGCCTCGCGTGCAGCCTGGACCGCGATAATCGCAATGACGACGAGCAACTCGATGAGGGTAAAACCGCGAAGCCGAGAGGGCCGGGCGGAAACGGAACGCAGCATGAAGGATCTCCTCGGTATTCGAATGAGAGGAACTACTCCGGCCGATTCCCCCTCACATGAAAGGGGATGCCGGATGATGGAAACTGAAAGGACCGTTTTGTAGCCTCGGCCACCTGCCGCCAGGTTGGAGAAGTCAGACGCGGAGCGAATCGAGTGGCTTTGTGTGCTGGAGTGGGAGGAAAACCGAGATTGTGCGATTCGAAATCATTGTGGCATTTGCCACTCCGACCGTTTAACCAGTCGCATCCCAAGTGCCGGTTGCTTGGCGGAAACTATCGCTTCGAGGCAAGTCGGAACGAGCCGTTCATATGCGTGGATGGGGTGAGAGGCTTCAATAAAACGTCGCCGCGTTCAGATATCGTCGCCGGGTAATTTCGCGGCACTCTTGCCCTTCTTTGATTTCACGGGAGCCGATGCACCATTCACCGCATCCGCCTTCTTCTTACGGTTCTCGACGGGGTCTCCAGGGACCACGGTGTTCGTCTCCCCGGAGCAACCAACAACAGACCCGATCAGAAAACCTCCCAGTACCAGGGAGAGAATCCGCGCTTTCGACCTTGTTTTCTTCATGCCGTACCTAAATGCCAATTCCCGAAACCGGCGTGGAGCACGATTTCAATCGTGCCCTGAGAAAGCAGTGAACTCAATTCATCGACAGGCATCAATACAGTTGATTCCGGTCGGTTCTATTTCCGGAGCCTAAATTACTCGGCTCCGAACCACTACGATTTTGAGATGTCCTCGCGGGGATTGCAAGAAAAAATCAGGAAGATCGATTTGTCAGAGATCAAACACATCCATCTTTCTTGCTGCAACGGGGATTGTCTTGGCTCGAAGAGTCGGCTCCATTCGTCGATTTCATGGGGCCGGAATTCCCTTCACCTGGCCCGATGATCCTTCGCCCCTTCGATCGCCGGCAACCGATTCTTCCGAGCCCAACGCCCGACCAGAGCATCGAATAAGGTTGGGCACCAACGAGCCATCCCCACACAAATTCGGGCGGTCAGGCTCGGCATCAGGAAGGGCTTCCGGCGATCGAGCCCTTTGACAATCTCTCGAACGATCCGATCGGTGGGTTCACCGGGCGGCATCCTGTAGGA
>CALKTZ010000088.1 GCA_937997355.1 uncultured Planctomycetales bacterium
GAGCCGATGACGGCGCTCGGCCGAGGGACTGTCGATCTCCGCCGCGTCCTCGACAGCCTGACCCGGCCGGTCGACTGGGTCATCGAGCTCGACGAATGCGCCACCGATCCTCTGGAGGCGGCCGTGCAGGGGCTCGCACACCTGGACGCATTGCGAAATGCTTGACCATCCTCCGAGCGATGCGGGATCGACGGTCGAACGGGACCATCGATGGACCGTCTTCCTGCGGCTATTTGCCGCGACTTCCGACCCGAGCATCGCCCGGGACCTTGCGGGTGAGGTCGCGGCGAAGATGGGACGGTTCGGAGGGGTGAAGACTCAACCGGTCGAGCGTTACTGGAAGATCCCTGAATATCATGAAGTGAAACTGGAACTCCGCCCGGATCTTGAGGCGATCGCGGCTTACGAAGGGGTGCTAGGCGAGCTCGCCACCGAATGGGAACGGCATGGGTCGCAGGAAGAACCGTGGGCAATCTGGAATCCCTCGGCAGAGGGCCGTTGCTTCTCCCCCCTTGTGACCTGGATGTCGCTTGACCTGGTGAATTTGCCATGAACGACGGTCGAAGATTTTGAGACCTTCGTTCGGCGGTTCCGGCGGGAACGGGAAACTTCCGCTTTGAATATCTCTATGAAGAGAATCACGCGAGACGCTGAAGATCGCCTTGAATCGCCCCTCCGGGGCTTGAAGGCAAGAAACGAGAAGGGAAAGGGTTATCGATCGCTGGCTCCGGGGGCGTTGCCCCCGGCTAGAGCTTGGGCCGCCCCTGCCGGGGCTGGGCCATCGTGAGTGCGGATCAATCGCCTCGATCGTTCGCGGTCGACCGATGCGCGGAACGATGCCTCTTCGGTCCGGAGCCCCGGAGGGGCGATTCAGCCGGAGCCGGGGGCAACGCCCCCGGTCGTCGGCATCGCACAAGGTCAATTCGATTCTTACAAGTCGAGCCCCGGAGGGGCGGCTCAATCGAAGCGGGGCTGGTGTCCTTGTCCGGTCACATTCACGATCCAACGCGAGACATTGAAAGCCATGGCCGTGAGACCACCGCCGGACGACGTCTGATATGATCATTGAACGATCACGCCATCCTGGCCTGGAACTCCTTCTCGGTGATGATGTCCCTGGTGGTTTCGAGGCGGTCGAGGAAGACGATCCCGTGCAGGTGGTCGTTCTCGTGCAGGAAGACGCGGGCGACGAAGCCGTCGAACTCCTTCTCGACCGTCGCCCCCTCCAGGGTCTGGTAGCGCACGCGGACCTGGGTCGGGCGCGGGACTTCGCCCCGGATTCCGGGGATGCTCAGGCAGCCTTCCCAGCCTTTTTCGACGGCCTCGGCCTGTTCCATAACTTCCGGATTCACGACCACCTCGGGCTCCATGAGGGGGGCGTTCGGATAGCGCGGGTTGGGCCTCGAAGCGACGATGAAGACGGCGAGGGGCTCGAAGACCTGGGGGGCGGCGATGCCGACCCCGTTGGCCTCGCGCATGGTCGCCAGCATGTCGTCGACCAGCGTGCGGACCTCATCCGAGGCGGGGAGGGAAACCCGCGAGGCCACGCCCCGGAGGACGGGCTGGCCGAGCTGGGCGATCTGTCGGACTTGCGCCATGGTGATCTCGGTGCATCCGGTGGAGAGATAAGGGCAGGCGCAAACCCATTCGAAGGGGCTCCGCCGCCGCCGAAAACCGGCATACATGATAACAAGATTACGCGCCCCGATGGGATCCGGCCGGGCTATTTCCCGGATGCCGGAGAGGCCGCGGCGGCGGGATCGATCAGGGTGAGCATGACCATCCGGACCTCGATGACCCCCTTGCCGGGCATCTCGATCGCGCTGAGATTCAGCGGGCCTCGCCCCTTGCGCAGCTCCAGGGTCCCCAGCGCGAGGGGCTTGAAGTCCTTCACGTAGGATTCGCTCCCCCGTTTGACCCGATCGTTCTCCGCCCCCTTCGCGGGGGGATCGTACGACTCGGCTACTTTGGTGCGAAGCCGGCTCCCGTTGAAGCTCAGCTCCAGCGTGGACCCGACATTTTCCGCCTCGCAGGTGTAATAGACTATGGCCTCGTAGCGGCCTGTCGTCTCCACCTGGATATCCCAGGAGATGTGGTCGTCTCGGTTGGTCCAGTTGGTGAAATACGAGCAGTTCGGCGCCGAGCCGCTGCGCTTGATGGCGCCGTGGGGGATGCCGTCTCGCGCGGGGAGCCAGGTGATCGGGAAGGTCGGATATCCCACCGTGAAGGGACGATCGAGGGCCTTGAGGCCGGGGAGCATCTCGCCCGACCATCGCGCGACCGCTCCGGAGAGCTGGGCGGCCACCTCCGGCTGGGCCTGGGAGATGTCGCGCGTCTGGCCGGGATCGGCCGTCATGTCGTAGA
>CALKTZ010000089.1 GCA_937997355.1 uncultured Planctomycetales bacterium
CCCGATCCAGCCGAGGAGCCGGGAGCGGGGGATCCGCGGGGCGATGGCCGAGGTCGTCGGCGACTCCCCCAAGTTCGGGACCGTCCAGCAGAAGCTGCTCGCCTCCACGGTCGACCTCGTCGGCCGCGGCGTGATCGTCCCCGACCACAACCTCGACCTGGACTCGGTCGGCATCCCCGAGGCCCACGCCTGGGAGGTCTACAAGCCGTTCGTCGTCCGGAGGCTCGTCCGCAACGGGCTCCCCCGCTCCCGGGCGGCGCTCGAGGTGACCGACCGGACCCCGACGGCCCGCAAGGCCCTGCTGGCGGAGCTCGGGGAGCGGCCGGTCAAGCTCGACCGGGCCCCGGTGCTCCACCGGTACGGCGTGATGGCGTTCTGGCCCAAGCTCAGGCAGGGGGACGCAATCGCCCTAAATCCTTTGGTCACATTAGGATACGGGGCGGACTATAATGGCGATTCGTGCGTCACCGACCTGCTGCCGCTCCTCGTCGACGGGAAGCCATTCCTGGGCACGTTCGAAGAATTCATCCGGGAGTGGGTCGATCCGGAGTATACGGAGGCGACCTGCATCGAGCGGTACGGCATCCAGACGACGATTTTTGAGTTCTGCCGGACGCGGGACGTATCCGTCCTCGGGATCGACGAGAAGAATCGGCCAGCCTGGCAGCGCGCCTCGCACATCAGCATCCACACCTCGCACGGGCCGGATTGCTATCGGGTCCGGTCCGAGACCGGCCTGGATGCCGTCTTCACCGCGCATCATAACTTCTGGCAATTGAACGACTATTGCGAGCTCGAGGCGGTCAAGACCGATCGGGTCTCCGCCGGCAGCCTGATCCCGGTCGCCGGCCGCGTAGACGTCGGGGACGTATCCGCGACCGGTACTGATTCGGCCGGTTTCCCCTTCGATCTCGATTTCGACGCCGGGCTCTGGTTCGGGCATTACGCCGCAGAGGGTTGCATCACCGGCCGAAACGACACGATCTCGCACGCCTCGACGCTCCCGGAGACGCTCGATTACATCGAGGCGGTCGGCAATCGCCTGGCCGGGCGAAATGGGTGGCGCGAGGGGAACGGGCACAGCGTCCGATGGACCGGCAAGGTGTGGGTCGAGACCATGCGGGCTTGGGGGAGGGGCTCGGAGAACATCCGGCTGCCGGCATGGGTCTTGACGGCGCCCGCGGCTTTCAGGAAAGGGCTCTTAGCCGGCTATTTGATCGGCGACGGGAACGTGCAGCCGAGGCTGTGCCGCACCGAGTCGACGAGCCGGCGGTTGTTGCTCGGGATGAAATTGATCGCGGCGTCGCTCGGGGTCCCGTCCACGGTTCGGGAAGGGAAGCCCGCGCGTGGCCGGTATTTGCCGACCTGGAAATGGAGCCTGAGTTGCGAGTCGCTGCGACAGCTGGAGATCCCGTGGCCGGATTTCCCGCGGTCCGGGGAATTTCAGATCGCCGCGCGTCGAAATAAACGTCGCAATGGTTACGAGATCCGGGATCGGGTGCCATTTCCGCGATGGCTGCCGGCGCTCTGCCGGCGGCTCGGACTATGTTCGCGGCTGCGGGCCGTTTGCCGCCCGAAGGCTGCCAGGTTGGTGAAGTCGGCGGTATTGCCCGGCGGCGCGATCGATCTCAGGCAGCTGGCCCGATCGGCGGAGGCCGGGAGCGGGACGCGGAGATTGGCGGAGCAGCTCATCGAGCGGTACGGCCTGCGGCGGGCGAAGAGCCGGAGGCTGCGGAACTGGATCGCGCTCGTCGACGCCAAGGACTTGACCTGGGACGTGCTCGAATCGGTCGAGAAGGTCGACAGGCCGGACGTCACGTACGATTTCTCGGTGCCCGGGCGCGAGGCGTTCGCGGTCGACGGGCTGTACATGACGCACAACACGATGAACTTCCACGTCCCCGCCAGCGCCCCGGCCGTCCGCGAGGCCGTCGACAAGCTCCTCCCCTCGAAGAACCTGTTCTCGACCTCCGACTTCCGGGTCCACCAGCTCCCGCTCCGGGAGTACGCGGCCGGCCTCTACCACGCCACCCGGCCGTCGGGCGCGAAGAAGCAGCCGGTGTATTTCCGCAGCGAGGCGGACGCGATCGCCGCCTTCCATCGCGGCGAGATCGGGGCCGACCAGCCGGTCCGGATCGCGGACGCTTGAGGCCCCGGGGTTAGACTCGGGTTAGTGGCAAGGCAACCAAGGAAAGGATCCTCGCAGATGCACGACCCGCTCGACCTCGACATCAATCCCGAACTCCTCCGGCTCGCGCAGGAAGCGGCCCTCGCTGCCGCGCTCGAGAAGTCGGCGGTCGTCCCCGCCGGCGGCGACCCGGCCGCGATGGGCGGCGCACCCCCGATGGATCCTTCCATGGCCGGCGGCGCGCCCCCGATGGACCCGGGCCAGATGGCGACCGCCCCGCCCGCGGACCCGGCGATGGCGGCCGCGGCCCCACCCGCCGCGCCCCCCGCGGCGGCCCCCGCCGCCCCGGCCCCGACCGGCAAGGGGAAGAACGACCAGATGGCCGCCGACATCGCGACGGTCAAGGACATGGTCTACAAGGTCGGGCTGATGATGACGACCGTCGCGAAGGCGATGGACATCGAATTCCCGCCGTCGGTCATGCTCGGCCAGCCCCCGGCGACGCTGCCCCCCGACGCCGCCGCCTACGCCAACACGCCCCCGTCGTCGCCCGCCCCGGGCGCCGCCCTCGATCAGGGGGGCGCGCCGCCCCCCGGCGCGATCCCGCCCCTCTCCGGCGACCCGACCGATGCCGGGGCCAAGTCGGCGAGCGCCGAGATCCTGCGGCTGATCGGCGAGGAGGACGCGCACGAGGAGGGCACCTTCTCCGACTGGCTCGACGCCGCGGAGAAGTCCGCGGAGGGCCCCGCCTCGGTCGGCGCGGTCGCGCCGCCGGAGGAGTCGGGCTCGGCGTTCCTGCACCCGCTCCAACTCGCCAGGGCCCTGCGCGAGCGGAATCTGGCGGCCGTCGCCGCCCGGGGGTGATCCTTGAAGATCCAGGCCCGAGATCTCCGGGGCCGGCCGATCGAGCTCGCGTGCTCCCAGGTCCTGATCCTGGCCGACGACGGCGCGACCCCCCTCGGGGTCGCGCTGGACCTCGGCCCGGGGGTGACGATCGTCAGCCACGCCGACGAGCCGTCGTTCGCGCGGGTCCTGGAGTCGCTCGGCGTCTCCCGCGTCCGGGTCGAGCGGGGGGAGGCGCCCTCGGTCGGGCAGTTCTCCTTCTCGGCGCCGAGGAACTGATTCCCGGAAATCACTTCGGTCCCTCGGCAGGATGCCGGAGGTGCGGATGGAGTCACCGGATCGCGCCCGCGAGCGGCGCCTGCGGTATCGGGCCTCCGGGCGTTGCGGGCTCTGCGGCCGCCTGGCCGAGGGCTATGCCTGCCCGAGGTGCGCGTGCGGCAAGGCGGCGCATCGGATCTTCGGCTCGCGGGTCTGGGGCCGGCTGCTCCTCGCCCTGTACGAGGCGCAGGGCGGCCGATGCGCCCTGACGGGGCTGCCCATCACCCTGGGCGTCAACGCGTCGCTCGACCACAGGGTGGCCAGGTCGGCGGGCGGGACCGACGACCTCGGGAACCTGCAGTGGACCTACCGCCCGGCGAACTGGGCGAAGTCGATGATGTCCGAGGCCGAATTCGTCAGGCTGTGCGCGACGGTCGTCGGCTTCGTCGGGTCGCGCGAGCATCGGGCGCTCAAGCGGAGGCTGAATCGTGCGGCAGACCACGGTCGGGCAACTCTTGGTCAATCGGGCATTGCCCCCGGACCTCCGGGACCCGAATCGCGTCCTGGACAAGAAGGGGCTCAGGGACCTGTTCCAGAAGCTGGCCGAGCGCCATCCGGGCAAGTACAAGGACGTCGCGTTCGAGCTGACGAAGCTGGGCGGGGAGATCGCGTACAGCTTCGGGGGCCTGTCGTTCGGCCCGGAGCACATGAGGCCGGCCCGCGCGGCCCTCGCGATCCGGTCGAGGATCAATCGGGAGCTCCGGGAGATCCTGGGGGCCCCGGGCGGGAATCCGGCGGAGACCGAGCGGAAGATCGTCGAGGCCGTCGAAAGGCACCGAAAGCCCCTCGAAGACGCGGTGTTCGAGGAAAGCATGGCGGAGGATAATCCGCTCGCCCATCAGATCGTCTCCGGGGTCCGGGGCAACAAGACGAACCTCCGCTCCCTCCGGGGCGGCGACCTGCTCTACGCGGATCACCAGGGGAGGACGGTGCCGATCCCGGTGCTCCGGAGCTACTCCGAGGGGCTGACCCCCGCGGAATACTGGGCCGGGGCGTTCGGCGCCCGCCAGGGGGTGATCGGCGTCAAGCTCGGGACGGCCAAGGCCGGCTACCTCGGCAAGCAGCTGGTCCAGAACGCCCACCGGCTGATCGTCACGGCCCGGGACGCCGACTCCGACGACGCCCGCGCCGAGGAGATCGGCATGCCCGCCGACGCCGACGACCCCGACAGCGAGGGGGCGCTCCTGGCGCGCGGGGTCGGGCAGTACCCGAGGAACACGGTGCTGACCCCGAGGATCCTGAAGCGGCTGCGCGCCGCCGGGCACAAACGCCTCCTGGTCCGGTCGCCGATCGCGGGGGGCCCGGCCGACGGCGGGGTCTACGCCCGCGACGTCGGCGTCCGCGAGAAGGGGGCGCTGCCGCCGA
>CALKTZ010000090.1 GCA_937997355.1 uncultured Planctomycetales bacterium
CGACGGCGAGGTCGTGGAGATCGACGAGGCTACCGGCGAAATGTTGGTCTCACCCGGGGGGGCGCTTGCCTCCGCGAAGCGTGAATTGGCGACTGTCGCGATGCGCGTCCACACCGGACGACGCGACGACCACGCCTGGGCCTGGACGTTGGGAGAGAAGGTCGAATTATCATGAACACCACGGCTGAACATTCCGAAGCCGAACTTCTCGAAGCGCTGCGCGAAATTTTCCGCGATGGACTTGGGATTGATCCGATCAGTCCGATCGAGCCCGAGACCCGTTTCTTCGCCGATCTCGGACTTGCTTCGATCGATGCCGTCGTGCTCGGCGAGGTGATCCAGGCTCATTTCGCCAGGCCGCTTCCGTATGAAGTTCTCATGGCGGAAATCGGGGGGCGCGCCCAGCGAGATATCGCCGTTTCCGAATTGATCGCATTCCTCAAAACGCATCTTTGATCAGGGGCGTTCCGCCGACCTGCACCTTTTGCGGACACCAACCATGCCTCGAATTCAAGCGAATGAACTGAACTTCCATATCCAGCAGTCAGGCTGTGGCCCCGATGCGGTGTTGATCCACGGTTTAACCGGCGATCTCTCGATCTGGTTCCTATCGCGACTGATGCCGGTTCTTTCCGAAACCCATCGGGTGACGGCCTACGACCTGCGCGGGCATGGCTACAGCGATGCGCCCGCCGAGGGGTACACATCGAGCGCCCAGGCGGGGGATCTTCTCGCGTTGCTCGACGTCCTCGGGATCGAACGGGCGAGGTTGGTCGGCCATAGCTTCGGCGCGGTGATCGCCATGCACGCGGCGGTCCTGGCACCGGAACGGGTCGAGGCGTTGGTTCTGTCCGATCCCTACTACCCCGCGCTGCGTCACCTGGAAGACATGAGCCGCTGGGGGCACTGGCAGAACTTCCGCCAGGAGGCCCTGGACGCAGGCGTGAATCTTTCGGTCGATTCCTGGTATGACCTGACCACGTTCTTCGACCAGGTCAAGCATCTCGACGAGGAAGGACTCCTGAAGTTCCGCCAGGCCGTCGGGCTGCCGGGCTGGAAGCGTGTTTTGAGGCTCGCGCAGACGACGTGCGGGGAAGATGCCAAACAGGTCGACGGCTTGACGGCCGAGCTGATTCACGCGGTCGATTGTCCCACGCTTGCGCTCTACGGGGAACATTCCCCGTTCCTCTCCACGGGCGAATATCTCGTCTCGCGGATGCCGAACTGTCGAAGCTGTCTCGTCCCCGAAGCCAAGCATCGCGCGCCCGAAGAGAATCCGGAAGGGTTCCGCATCGCCGTGGCCGATTATCTGGAATCGCTTCAACTCGCCGAACCCCAGGGAGTTTGCTCATGACCAACGCACCAACCGTCCTGATCACCGGCGCGGCCAACGGGATCGGTCGCGCAACCGCCCTGGAACTGGCCCGGCAAGGAGTTCGCCTCGGCTTGATCGACGTGGATGGCGATGCGCTCCACAAGGTCGAGGCGGAACTTCATGCCCTGGGGGCGACATTTGCGTCGAGCATCGCCGATGTCTCTCAACGCAAGATGATCCGCCACAGTGTGGAAGAAATCGAGCACGCGATCGGACCTATCGACGTCCTGGTCGCCTGTGCGGGCTTCGGAACCTTGACGCTGGTTCCAGACCTGGAGCTCGACACCCTTCGAAGAATTTTCGAAGTCAATCTCTTCGGCGTCGCCGAGAGTATCGCTGCGGTGCTTCCCGGGATGATCAGCCGCAAGCGCGGCCATATCGTCGGGGTCGCGAGCCTGGCGGGATATCGCGGCTTCCCCTGGATGATCTCCTATTCCGCCTCGAAAGCTTCCCTGATCGCCTATCTCGAAGCGATTCGGCCCGGCCTCGCCCGGCGAGGGATTTCCGTGACCACCGTCTGCCCCGGCTTCGTCCGCACGGCGATGAGCACCGGCATCCCCTATCGTCGGAAGATGAAAATGCTTGAGCCGGAGCAAGCCGCCAAATTGCTCGCGAAAGCCGCCATCAAACGTCCTCGTAATTGCGTATTCCCCTTTTCCATGCGAATCGGGCTGGCGTTCCTCAAGATGATTCCCGACGGCATCTTCGACTGGATGATGCGCAAGGCTGGCCCCGAGGCGTTGACGATCGAGTTTTGAACGATGAGCGATTGAGGACCGGTTGACGTGTTGACAATGTCCCACGCATCTTCCCAAACCACGATCAAGGAACTGGCAACCTGCCTGAGTTGCGGCGGTGTTCTCGCGGCCGACTCTTCCTGCGGCCCTTGCGGCCGGGCCTATCCCGTCCGCGACGACATCCTCGACGCCATCGGCGAGCTGAAAGGGCGGAATCAAGTCGTCGCGACCTTCTATGATGGCTCCGGTTGGCCCAGATTTCGGAAGTGGGAACGGCTCTTTCTAACCTGCCAGGGAGGAGCCAGGCGCGCCCGGATGTCGATCCTGCGGCATGTGCTGTCGATCGACCGTCCAGACGCGCGTGTCCTCGAAGTGGGCATCGGCGACGGGGAAAACATCCCGTATCTTCCTTCGTCATGGTCGATCCACGGCGTCGACATCGCCCGGACGCAGCTTGTCGCGTGCCAGGAGCGGTTTCCTCGACTTCGGAAGCATCTCGCCTGGGCCGAAGGAGAGCACCTTCCATTTGCCGATGATACCTTCGACGCCTGTTACTCGGTCGGCGGCTTTACCCACTACGGAGATCAAGCCGCCGCGCTCCGCGAAATGAGGCGCGTGACTCGATCGGGCGGGCCGGTCGTGGTGGCCGATGAAAGTCCCCGGCTTCACCGATTGGGGATCGGTCATCTGATCGGCTTCCCCGCGATCGACGCCTTCTGGCTCCGCAAGCTCGGGCTGGATCGCGATTTCGTCGACATGGTGCTGGGCCATGAATTCGACGTGTCGGAGCTCGCGAACGAAGTCTTACCCGGATCGCGAATCCTGCCGATCTGGAATCGGCTCGGCTATTGCCTCGTTCATCAAGAATCGAAACCAACCACTGGTATTCGCAATTGAGGTATTTCCCATGAGCAGCGCATCGATGACGGAAGCGGCAAGCGGTCCCTGGCTCGATCATCTCGACCCATTCTGCTGCCCGGCTTGCTCCGGCGGCTTGATTGGCTCGGCCGAGGCCCTGCACTGCTCCGGCTGCGGGAAGGATTACCCGATCCGAGACGGTGTTCTCATCATCAAGGATCGAATCGAGAGCAACAATCAGGTCGCCCAGGAATTCTACGACAGCCCACTCTGGCCCAAGTTTCGGTTCTGGGAAAAATTCACCTGGATTTGCAATGGGGGGGAAAAACGAGCCCGCAATCAGGTGCTGAAGCATTTGCCCCAGCAATCGGGATTGAAGCTGCTCGACGTCGCGGTTGGCGATGGTGTTTATCTCCCCTGGATGCCGGCCGACTGGGACATCGTGGGGATCGACGTCACCTGGTCGCAACTGAGAGACTGCCTCCCCCGGGCCGCCGGGCGTTCCGTTCGCTTGATCCAGGGGGAAGCCGAGGCTCTCCCGCTCCGCGATGCCCAGTTCGACGCGGTCCTGAGCATCGGCGCTTTCAATTACTTCAACGATCCGGAAGGATCGCTCCGCGAGATGGTCCGGGTCGCTCGACCCGGGGCCAAGATCGTCGTTTCCGACGAACTTCCCAACTTGACCGACCGCATGCTCGGCCACAAACTCGGGATGCCGGCGATCGACCGCTGGATCGTCTCCAAGCTCATGCACCTGGGGGATCGATTCACCGACATGGTCGAGCGTCTCAGCACCTTCGACGTCCGCGAGGTCGCGGGTCGCGTGTTGCCGAACTTCGAATATCACGAGGTGTGGCATGGCGTCGGATATGTGCTGGTCGGACGCGTTCCGGAGTGATCGATTGAAACCGGCCGACTGGGGCACATCAGGGGACGACACTTGCGGAGCTGAATGCTCGACCGGGCGATCAGATCAACTATGCGATTCATCACGCTGATCCTTCGAAGCTTGCTCCGGCGTCGGACGCGTACCCTGCTCACGGCGACGGGCCTCGCCGTGGCGATCGCGGCGGTCCTTGACCTCGTGGGGATCGCCTGGAACTTCGAGAATTCGTTCCTGACGATCTTCAACAGCAAGGGGATCGACCTCGTCGTGATCCGTGCCGGCGTGAGCAGCCAACTCTCCAGCACGATCGATGAACCCTTGGCGAAGAAGATTCGCCAGATTGATGGGGTCGAAGACGTCGCCCTGTCCCTGATGGATGTCGTGGGGTTCGACGAGGCCAACCTGGCCGGGGTCCTCATCGACGGCTGGGAAAGCGGCAGCATGCTCTTCCAGAATCAGAAAATTCTCGAAGGGCGTACCTTCAACGCGGACGAGTCCGACGTCGCCCTCCTCGGCAAGATCCTGGCGATGAACCTGGGGAAAAAGGTTGGCGAAACGATCCAGGTCTCCGGAAAGCCCTTCAAAGTGATAGGAACCTTCGAGAGCGACAGCCATTTTGAGAATGGCGCGTTGATCGTCCCCCTCAAGACGCTTCAAAAAATGATGGGGCGCGAGGGACAGGTGACCGGCTTCCTCGTCCGCTCCAAAAAGATCGACCCGGCCTCGATCGCGGAGCTTGGCAAGCGGATCGAAAAGGCGCTGCCGGGCACGGCGGCGACCTCGGCCCGCGACCATGTCC
>CALKTZ010000091.1 GCA_937997355.1 uncultured Planctomycetales bacterium
GTCGACCTCGGCGGCATCGACGGCCTGCTCCACATCACCGACATGAGCTGGGGGCGGATCAACCATCCCAGCGACATGCTGAAGATCGACGACCAGGTCGAGGTGATGGTCCTCCACGTCGACAAGGATCGCGAGAAAATCGCCCTGGGCCTCAAGCAGAAGTCCGCCAGCCCCTGGCAGGACGTCGAGAAGAAGTACCCGGTCGGCGAGCGCGTGATCGGCGAAGTCGTCAACGTCATGAGCTACGGCGCGTTCGTCAAGCTCGAAGAGGGGATCGAGGGGCTCGTCCACATCTCCGAGATGAGCTGGACCAAGCGCATCAACCACCCCAGCGAGTTGGTGAACATCGGCGACAAGATCGAGGTCGTCGTCCTTGGCATCAACAAGGACAAGCAAGAGATCTCGCTCGGCATGAAGCAGACCCAGGTCAACCCCTGGGATCAGGTGGCCAACAAGTATCCCCCCAATACCACGGTCGAGGGGACGGTCCGCAATCTCACCAATTACGGCGCGTTCATCGAGATCGAGGAGGGGATCGACGGCCTGCTCCACATCTCCGACATGAGCTGGACTCGCAAGATCGGCCACCCCAACGAGTTGCTCGAAAAGGGACAGCGGATCACCTGCCAGGTCCTCAACGTCGATCAGGACCGCAAGCGGATCGCGCTGGGGCTCAAGCAGCTCAAGTCCGACCCCTGGGAGACCGACATCCCCGGCCGCTACCAGCCGAACGACGTGGTGAAGGGGAAAGTCACCAAGCTCACCAACTTCGGCGTCTTCGTCGAGCTTGAACCCGGCCTCGAAGGGCTGCTGCACATCTCGGAGCTTGCCGACCATAAGGTCGATAGCCCCGAGGAAGTGGTCAAGGTCGGCGACGAGATCGAGGTCAAGATCCTCCGGGTCGATCGCGGCGAACGTAAGATCGGCCTCTCCCGCAAGAAGGCGAGCTGGAGCCGCGACGACGAAGGGGAAGAGGGCGAAGAGCCGGCCGAGTCGACCGATTCGGGCAAGGAGACCAAGGAACTCAAGGGTGGACTCGGTGGCGGCGGCCCCCTGTTCAGCCTGGGCTCGGCGGCCCCCGCCCCCGAAACGGAAGGGGCCTCGGAAGGCTCGAACGCCTCGGAATAAGGCAAAGCTGAATCCCGGCCGATTGCTTCTCTCACGCTGAGACTGAACCGGCCGGCTTCAATGCTAAGTGACCGAAATCAGAATCCGCGTTCTCGGGAATACCGGGGGCGCGGATTCTTCATTTCCGCGAAGCCCCGCCACACTTCCCGCCCGTTTCGCATAATCGAGCGAAGTCTGCTCGATCCCTCCGAATTCCTTCCTTCTTATTGAACT
>CALKTZ010000092.1 GCA_937997355.1 uncultured Planctomycetales bacterium
TAGATCAGGTCGGAGTACGCCTGGCTGACCAGGGTCTTGAACCGGAGCGATTCCTTCGAGAGCGTGAGGAACTCGATCTCGCGGTGTGCCTCGTGGAGCACGATGGCGGCGGGGGCCTCGTAGATCTCCCGCGACTTGATGCCGACGAGTCGGTTCTCGATGTGGTCGATCCGGCCGACGCCGTGCTTGCCGGCGATCGCGTTGAGCTTCTCGATCAGCTCGACGCCGTCGGTCTCGATCCCGTTGAGGGCCACGGGCTTGCCGCGATCGAAGGTGATCTCGACCTCCTCGGGCTCGTCGGGGGCGGTGCGGGGGTCGGCGGTCCACTGGAAGGCGTCGGCCGGGGGCTCGACCCAGGGGTCTTCGAGGATGCCGGCCTCGATCGACCGGCCCCAGAGGTTCTGATCGGTGCTGTAGATCGACTTCTTGGTCGCCTCGACCTCGATGCCGTGCTTGGCGGCGTATTCCAGCTCCTGGGTGCGGGTCCACTTCCACTCGCGGACCGGGGCGATGATCTTGAGGTCGGGGGCGAGGGTCTGCACGGTCACGTCGAACCGCACCTGGTCGTTCCCCTTGCCGGTGCAGCCGTGGGCCACGGCCACCGCGCCGTGCTCGCGCGCGGCCTTCACCATCAACTGGGCGATCAGGGGGCGGCCCAGGGCCGTGGCCAGGGGATACTTCCCTTCGTAGAGGGCGCCGGCCATCAGGGAGGGGAACGCGAAATAGTCGACGAACAGGTTGCGCGCGTCCTCGGCGATGGCGTCGATCGCGCCGGTCCGCAGCGCCTTGTCGCGGATCGCATGGATATCCTGCCCCTGGCCCAGATCGCACGTGTAGGCGATCACATCCAGGCCGTATGTCTCGTTGATCCACTTCACGGCGACCGACGTATCGAGCCCGCCGCTATATGCCAGAATGACCTTGTCTCGTGCCACCGATCGCTCTTTCTGAAAACAAAACCGTACAGCCAACGAGGAGAGCCGAACTCCCCGCCATCATAACATCAACCCCCGAAAATGGGCATTTGGCAGAATTTTTCTGGCGGCATGACGCGCACCTTCGGGACCACCCCGCCCCGCCCGCCGGAAAACGGGTGCGGGCGTGCGACTTGGTCCCGAGCCGGTCCCCATTCCCGCCCCGGCCGACGAACCTCGAATTCAGGAGGCTACCGGCCCTCGCCCCGGGCCTGCCGCCAGGCGCGTTGCAGGGCGTCGAGATCGGCGAAGGAGAGGTCGGGGCCTCGGCCGGTCTGATGGCTGTCCGGGGTCGATTCGGGCTTGAGCCAGACGGTGAACATCCCCGCGGCGATCCCCCCGGCCATGTCGGAGAAATAGCTGTCCCCCACCATCGCGGCCTGCTCGGCGGGGCAGCCGAGCCGCTCGACGGCCGCCAGGAAGAGGGGGGGCGACGGCTTGCCGATGACGATCGGCCGCGCGCCGGTATCGGCCGCGACGAGGATCGCCTCGGCGATCGCCCCGCAGCCCGGCTCGAAATCCCAGGGCTCGAAGCCGACCGGGAATCGCGCATCGAGGTTGACCGCGAACAGCGGCCCCCCCGCCGCGACCACCCGCGCGGACGCGCGTAGGCGTCCGAAGTCGAACGACGGGTCGTTCCCCACCACCACCGCCTGGGCCTCCGACCAGCGGTCGAACGGCAGCGGCGTATGCCCGGCCCTCGCGAGCAGATCGGCCAGCTCGTCGGTGCCGACCACGAGCACGCGCAACGGGCCGGCCTGGCGGCGGATCTCCTCCCCCGCGAGGTTGAACGCCGTGACGATCTCGGAGAGAT
>CALKTZ010000093.1 GCA_937997355.1 uncultured Planctomycetales bacterium
TTCGGTCCCGCGGAAAAGGGGACTGGCTCGAAGCGAAGCGCCGTGCCAGTCCCCTTTTCCGCTGCGGCCCGGCCTGACGAAGGCCGTGTGCCATCCGAACGATCACCGCCCTAAGAACTGGGCGCTGTGCACCCGGTTCATTCGCCGGTGACCAGGGCGATGGTCGACTCCAGATTCTTCTGGACCAGGTCGATCTGAACGACGGTCCCGTCCCGGGCGATCAGGGTGTTGGACGGGATCGCGGTCACCCCGTAAGCCTTGGCATAATCCTTCTCGCCATCGCCGTTGAGGAGAGTCGGCCAGGTGACGTTGTAATCGATGAGGAAGCGTCGGACGTTCGGCAACACCCGCTCGGCCTTGCCGCCGTCGTCTTGCAGAGTGTCGAGGTTAATCCCCACGACCTGGAATCCCTTGGATCGATATGCCTCGCTGATCTGCTGCAGAGTTTCTATCTCGGAGGCACAGGGCAAGCACCAACTCGCCCAGAAGACGACCAGCGTCACCTTTCCTTTCCGATCGGCCAGGTCGAAAGGCTTCCCGTCGAGGTCGGTCCCTCGAATCGCGGGCGCCTTGGCACCGACCAGATTCAGGCGATTCAGGCGATTGTTGACGAATTCGACCATGGCGGGATCACGAACCCGATCCTTGAGGAGTTGAAATGCCTGTTTGGCGATGTCGACCTTGCTCGAATGGATGAGCCGTTGGTAATAGAGGTCGCACAGCTCGATTTTCTCGCTGGTCAAGATGGTCGGCTTGGCGGCGTTATTCCTGGCCGCGTCGTCACTCGCGTCGATGACGCGGCGAAGGGTCTGGAGGGCTTGCTCATGCTCACCTCGATCGCATTCCGCGATGATCTTCACGAAATTCGCAAGCCCGAGGGTCGTCGGGGAAGGACTCCCCTTCTGGACCACGATTTCGGCCGTTTTGGCGGCATCGATGAAGAGGTTATTGGCGATCGCGAGCCGAAAGAGCTGCTCATACGTGACGGCCCCGGCCGCCGGCGACTGCCGTTCCGCAAGCCGGGCCAGGCTCTCCAGCCTTTGTCGTTCGAGTTGAAGCCTTTGCTGATCGTAGGCATCGTTGATCGCCCGGATTTCCTTGTCGGCCCCGGCAACCGCGGATGCTTTCGGGGAGCTTTCCGAACTCTTCCCGATCCTCTCCTGCCCCGCCGCAATGGCCGGGAGAACAAGGAATAAGAAAGCTTCCATGAAGCATGTTCCACCGGCACGGAAAGACCATCGCATATCAGTCGATTCTCCTCGGTCGATTTACCGAAATCAGTACAATCCCATCTCAGGCAAGGGCTCGCGTACCCATCCGAAGGGGCGTCGGTCGACGGTCAAGATCGGTGTACCGAGGAACGCGACCTCGAATTCAAGGGGGCGGATCGATTATCCCACAGCGGCACAAACGCGGGTAGCCCGTACCGCGGATCAATCAGCTTCAAGAAACCCTGCGGAACAATTAACGGCACGATATTTTTTAATGCGAGATGCCACCGATGACGTCGGACGTCTCGCGGCATTATTTCCCAATTTTTCAGCTTCCACAATCGCCAAGTTGTTTGCCGCACGGCAATAACAACAAGAGGCAAGGCTTGTATTCACATTCGACACAAAGACATCACGATAAGGACAAATTTCGATTTTCGTCGGAGGAACCCCATTCTCGGCATCAGCTCGCCATGCTAGGATTGTGCGAATCGAGGTCTCATTCGATATTCCCGCGAGAGAATACTTGGATATCATCTCGCGATCGAATCAAATCATTGAATATCGAACTCATTTCCCGTCCTCGCGGACCGCAATACGAGGCGAATCGACCATGACTTCTCGGCCAATCGCGCCCGAACACGGCAAGAACCAACCGGATTGCGGGCATTCGCACCAAGAAACAAGCGGGGCATCGCGACGCGAGTTCATGCACCTTGTCGGGATGACGGCGACCGGCGTGTCGGGGATGCTTTTAGCGGCTCCGGATGGATCGGCGCAGAATCAGCCGGCGGCCAACCGAGACCCCGACGCCGTGCTCGCTCGATTGCTCGAAGGGAATAAGCGATTCATCAAGGGAGAGCTCACGCATCCGGGCCGGAAGCCGGAAGACTTCATCCCGCTGGCCGAGGGCCAGGCCCCGCTCGCCATCATCGTCGCCTGCTCGGATTCTCGCGTCGCCCCGGAAGTCATCTTCGACCAGGGGGTCGGCGACCTTTTCGTCGTGCGAGTCGCCGGCAACGTCGTCAGCAATCCGGGCCCCACGATGAAGGGGAGCATCGAGTT
>CALKTZ010000094.1 GCA_937997355.1 uncultured Planctomycetales bacterium
CCTCAGGCCCCTCCGGCCGATGCCAAGGCGGAGAAGCCGAAGTCGATCGGCGGTTTCGGCGAGGCCCCCCGCGGCGACGTGCCGGAGGGGACGCTCGAATTGATGACCGCCGAGACCGACCGCGCCATCCAGGGCGGGTTGAACTGGCTGGCGCGCAAGCAAAACGCGAACGGATCGTTCGGCGAGGGGTCTTATCGGGGGAACATCGCGGTGACGAGCCTGGCGGGCCTGGCGCTGATGTCGTCGGGCTCGTCACCGGGCCGTGGTCCCTACGGGCGGCAGATCGAGAAGGCGCTGGCCTACGTGATGGAGAACACCTCACCCTCCGGGTTCGTCGCGGTAGCCACGGCCCAAACCAATGGCCCGATGTATTCGCACGGGTTCGGCACGCTGTTCCTGGCGGAGGCGTACGGGATGACCCGACGACCCGAGATCCGCGAGAAGCTCCAGAAGGCCGTGCGTCTCATCATCGACTGCCAGAATCACGAAGGGGGGTGGCGCTACCAGCCGGTGCGCGTTTCCATGGCGGACGTCTCCGTGACGATCTGCCAGATCAACGCGCTGCGGGCGGCGCGGAACGCGGGGCTGTACGTCCCTCGCGAGACGGTCGACGCCTGCCTCGCCTACGTCAAGCGGTGTCAGAACCCCGACGGTGGATTCCGATACATGCTGACGCCGGGCAGCAGCGCATTCCCGCGATCGGCGGCGGGGGTGGTGGCGCTGCAGAGCGCGGGGGAGTACGACAGCAAGGAGGTGCGCGACGGCATCGCCTACGTCCGGCAGTTCTCCAGGGAGATCAAGCGGGGGAGCCAGTACAGCCATTACTTCTACGGGCATTACTACGCGGCGCAGGCGATGTGGATCCGGGGGGGCGAGGAGTGGAATGTCTGGTATCCGGCCATCCGCAACGAGCTCATCCGGAGACAAACGCCGAGCGGTTTCTGGGCCGATAGCGTCTGCAATGAATATGGGACGTCGATGGCCCTGATTGTCCTGCAAATCCCCAATAATGTATTACCCATCTTCCAGCGTTGAGAACGAGGCATTTGCCGTGATCGGCTCGTGCATACCGAGGGTTTCGAGCATGGGTTTCGCTTCGACTCCGGGGACTTTTCGACCGATCCTGGGATTCGCCCTCTTGCTGGGGGCGCTTCAACTCCAGGAATTTGCGCTCGGCCAGGAACCTCCGCCGGCGTCCGGCCCCGTCTTCATCGCCCACCTCCTCGACGGCAAGACGGTCTCCGGTCGCCTGGCGGGTCTTGCGATGGACGGTACGCTCAATTTCGTCCCAATGGAAGGGAAGGCGATGCAAATCCCGCCGACCCAACTCCACAAGCTGAAACGCGAGTCGATCCCCGAGAGTTCCGAGGGGGAAGGGGCGTTCATTTGCTTTCCCGAAGGGGACCGACTCTTCCGGGTGTCGATCGGGTCCGCGGTCGACAACGCCCTCGACGTGAGCACGAACCTGTTCGGCAAGGTGAAGGTCCCGTTGGATAGCATCCTGGGGCTGGTCCTGGCTCCCCCGGCGGATCGCGGCGCCTTCGAGCAGTGGTGGGACCGGATTCGCACCGAGCCTCGCGCGTCGGAGGTGGTCTGGATGTCCAACGGCGATCGTCGCGCCTGCGGATTCCTCGGCCTCGACGACAAGATGGTGAAGGTTCAGGTCGACACGAAACCGATCGAGATCGACCGCAAGGGGGTGACCGCGATCGGGTTCGACCCCAACCTGGTCAATTATCCTCGCCCCACGACCCCTTATCTTGAGTTCTCGATGACCGACGGCTCCCGGCTGGGGATGACCGAATCCCAGCTCGATCGCGGTCAACTGACCGGGCTCGGCCGATTCGGTCAGCGGATCCAATTCCCGCTCAACGAGGTCGTGAGCGTTTATGCGCGATCGAACGCGATGGACTACCTCTCGGAAC
>CALKTZ010000095.1 GCA_937997355.1 uncultured Planctomycetales bacterium
AGCTGAGCATCCGTTTCCTGGGAGCGATCAGGTTGGGATGGGTCCCAATTCGGCCGGCGGCGTCGGTTCGGCCCGGGATGAGGTTGAAGTCTCCCATCTCGTTATTGAGGAGGAATCCTGCGCCGGAAACGACCGCCTTGGCTCCGTAGCTCTCCTCCAGCGTGTAGGTGAGGGCGACGGCGTTTCCCTGGGCGTCGATCGTCGAGAGGTGGGTCGTGTGGGGCCTGTCGGCGTTGAGGATCGGGAATGGGGCGAGGTCCGCGCTGGGGGTCGCCCGGTCTGTGATCGTTTTCGCCAGCTCATCGGCGTAGGCTTTGGACGTCAGCCTGGCCGTGGGGACTTCCACGAAATCGGGGTCTCCGATCTGGGTCGCCCGGGTGTAAAATGCCCGGCGCATCGCCTCGGCCACGCGATGGAGCGTCCGATCCGATTGGGGGCCGTCCGCCTTGAGGTCGTAGCGTTCGAGGATGTTGAGGATCTGGCAGAGCACGATTCCCCCCGAGGAGGGAGGCCCCATGCCGTAAACGTCGAACCCCCGGAAGGTGGTATGCGCGGGGGGGCGGACCTTCGCCGCATAGTCCGCCAGATCCGCGAGCTGGATTTTCCCGTCGTGACGCGCCATGTAGTCGGCGATGAGCCTGGCGGTTTCTCCGTTGTAGAACTCGTCGGCTCCTCCTCTGGCGATCCGTTCCAGCGTGTTGGCGAGATCGGCCTGGATCAGGCGGTCGCCGGCCTTCCAAGGGGATCGATCGGGTTTGCCGAAGACCGCGACCGATTCCGGGAACTCGACTAATTTGCCGTCGTCGGGAGTCGGATTCGTGTTGAGCACCTTTTCCTCGGGCTTCGGCGCGATGGTCAACTGTTCGTTGAGCGATCGAGCGAGATCGTCGGTGATCGCGAAGCCTTCGCGGGCCAGCTCAACCGCCGGTTGAACCAGCTCGGCCCAGGGGAGTTTGCCCCATCGAGCATGAGCCAACCCGAGTCCGCGCACCGTCCCCGGCACGCCCGCCGCCCACGCCCCCTTCCGGCAATTTGACATCAGTCGTCCTGCATCATCCAGATACATCCGGAGACTGGCCGAGAGGGGAGCCGCCTCGCGAAAGTCGACCGTCACGACTTCCTTTCGCTCCGCGAGATAGGCCACGAGAAACCCCCCGCCGCCGAGGTTGCCGGCCTCAGGGAGCGTGACGGCGAGGGCGAACGCCGTGGCGACGGCGGCGTCGATCGCATTCCCGCCTCGGCGCAGGATCTTCGCCCCGACCTCGGAGGCATTCGACTCCTGCGAGGCCACTGCCTGTTTTTTGAAGGTGTCGCCCCGCGACGGATTCACCCCGCATGGGGAGAGGATCAGCGTCATCCCGACGATCCACAATGCGCCCCGAACCTGTCTCATCGCTTCACCTCGTGCCCTTGCCGAAACGCCGCGAAACGCCGCCAAATTGCGGATCGATGCCATGGCTAATTTTTCCTCGAACCGCCGATCAAGAAAGCCCCTTCCGCCGGAATGGTCTGCTATCATCGACGCTTTGGGCAACGAACCCTCCCGACGTTTACCCCGTCCGATGTGGGATGACTCCATGAGAAGTTCGCGAGTTTGGGCGATCGGCCTCCTCGGTTTGTTCCTCAGCCATGCCGGCCGATCCGAGGCGGCGGATCGGCTTCCCAATGTGATCGTTATCTTCACGGATGACCAGGGCTATGGCGATATCGGCTGTTTCGGCGCGAAGGGGTATTCAACGCCCAATCTCGACCGTCTGGCACGCGAAGGGAGTCGCTTCACCAATTTCCACGTGGCGCAGCCGGTCTGTTCGGCCTCTCGTACTGCGCTGCTCACGGGGTGTTACGCGAACCGGCTGGGGATTCACGGCGCGCTCGGGCCGAAGGCGAAACACGGCATCGCCGACGAGGAGACCACGCTCGCCGAG
>CALKTZ010000096.1 GCA_937997355.1 uncultured Planctomycetales bacterium
ATTCGGGCGAGGACCCGTTCCACTTCGAGCGAAAGGTCGCGCAGGGTTTCCAGGTCGGGGCCGTAGACGAGCGCGGCCACGTCGCTCTTCACGCCTGCGACCAGCTCGTTGACCCGCATCTCGATCGGCTGGCTGAAGCCGAATTTCACCCCCGGCACGTTGTCCGTCAGGAGCGTGTTCATCTGCTCGATCAGTTGGTCGCGAGTCAGCCCATGTCGCCATTCCTCCTGGGGCTTGAGCAAGGTCCAGACGTCCGTCTGGTGGACCCCCATCACGTCGTTGGCGATCTCGGGCCGGCCGGTCTTGCAGTAGACCATCCGCACTTCCGGCAATGTCCCGAGGAGTTTCTCGATCTGCGTCGAAGCCTCCACGGCCCCTTCGAGCGAGGCGGATGGGATCCGCACAGCCTCGATCAGCAGGTCTCCTTCGTTGAGTCGCGGCATGAACTCGGCCCCCAGCTTCATGCCCACGGGGATGCTTAGCCCGATCAGGCCCAGCGAGACTCCGATGGCCAGGATGGGCCGTCTGAGGAAGAAGTCGAGCATGGGCCGATAAACGGCTTTCGCCCACCGCAGCAGGAACACTTCACCTTCACGGGGGCGATCCCCGAGCATCAGCGAGGCCATGACCGGCATCACCGTCAGCGAGAGGACCATCGACCCGAACAGGGCGAAGATGACGGTCAAGGCCATGGGGCGGAACAGCTTCCCCTCGGTCCCTTGCAGGGCGAGGATCGGCAGGTAGACGATGGCGATGATCAGCTCCCCGAACATCGTCGGCTGTCGGACCTCGATGGCCCCCAGGCTCATCAGGCTGGCGGATCCCCCCGACACGACCATGATGTTCGCGGCGAAGCACATGGAAAGGGGGATCGCCAGGGCCACGATCAGCCCTCCCCGGATGTTCCCGAGGAGGACCAGGAGGACGAGGATTACCAGGCAGCCCCCTTCGAGCAAGTTATGAACGACGGTGCTCAGGGTCTCACCGATGAGGTGAGACCGATCGTAGAGGGGCTCGATCGTCACCCCCGGCGGCAGGCTCTTCTGCAGCTCGGCGATTTCCTCCTTGACGTTGTTGACGACCTTCCGGCCGTTCTGGCCGATGAGCATCATCACCAGGCCGGCGACGATTTCCCCCTGTCCGTCTCGCGTCGCCAGCCCGGCGCGGATCATCGGAGCGGGTTGGACCTTCGCCACATCCCGAATCGTCACGGGGACGCCGTTGCGTTCATCGATCACGATCGAAGCGAGATCCTCGATGCTCCGGGCCTGGCTCACGCCCCGGATGTAGCGCGCTTCTCCTTCCTTGACGAGATATCCTCCCCCCACGTTCGCATTATTCTGCCGAAGGGCCTCGAAGATACTCGTCATCGAGAGCTTGAAATTGCCGAGCCTGTCCGGGTCGATCTCGACCTGATAGGTCTTCAACTCGCCGCCATGCGGGTTGATCTCGGTCACCCCGGGGACCCGACGGAGCTGATAGGCGACGAACCAGTCCAGGAGCGTCCGGAGCTCCATCGCCGTGATGCCCGATTCCTTGGACGCCTTGACCTGGAACTGGTAAACCTCCCCCAGGGCGGTGGCGATTGGGCCCAGGGTGGGGGTGCCATATCCGGGGGGGATTGCCTCGGATGCCCGAGCGAGACGCTCCCCGACGAGTTGCCTTGCCCGGAAGAGGTCGGTCCCCTCCTTGAAGACGATCGTCACCAGGGAGATGCCGAACTTCGAGATCGACCGAATCTGCTCGACGTCCGGGAGTCCGCTCATCGCCCCCTCCACGGGAAACGAGAGGAGGGATTCCACCTCCAGCGGAGACAGCGCGGGGGATTCGGTGATGACTTGAACCTGGACGTTCGTGAGGTCCGGGATGGCGTCGATCGGCAGGTCGAGGGCCGAACGGATTCCCAATCCGGCGATGAGCGCGGTGAGCATCAGGACGAGGAAGCGATTGTTGAGCGCCGATTCGATCAGTGCATTGAGCATTGAGAATTCCAAAAATCCAAGATTCCGGATTCGATGCCGATCAGAAGATCGGAGAGGCATTCCGCCGAGGCTCGAGGCCCCGAGCGACTCACTCGTCGTCGGGCTCGTTCTTCAGGAGCAACTCGCTTTTCAGCATGAAAATTCCTTCCGAGACGACGGGATCGCCCGGATGCAAACCGGCCCGCACCACCACGCGTTGGTTGGACTCCGGCCCGGTCTCGATGGCATGCCTCACGAATTTTTTGAGGTCGGCCCCAGAGTCAACCGGCCGGAAGACCCATTTCTTCCCCTCGATTTCGGAGACTGCGCCCGAGGGGATGGTGAGGCTCGGGGACGCGGCGGGACCGTCCAGGATGACCCTCACGAACATCCCGGGCTTCAGCAGCCCGTCCTGGTT
>CALKTZ010000097.1 GCA_937997355.1 uncultured Planctomycetales bacterium
TTACCGGCTGGCCTGTCGAAGGACGCTTGAATTCGGGGCGATCGGCGATTCCACCTGGCGGACCTTCGCGGCCGGGGGATTCAACTCCTTCGAATAGACCACGCCGTTGACCATGCGGTCGATCGACGGGCTCACCCAGCTGAAGAAGAGCGGGTGAGGGAAGACCCCGAGCGCGATGGTCAGCACCACGAGCGGGACCGCGATGATGATCTCGCGGAGATCCATGTCCGGCAGGGCCTTCCAATCCTGCTTGTTCCCCAGGAAGACGCGCTGGAGGGTCCAGAGGACGTAGCCCGCGGTCAGGACCACGGCCGCGGCGGCGAGCACCGAGAGCGGGATGTTGTAATTGAAGGCCGACAGCACCACGAAAACCTCGCCGATGAATCCGCAGAGGCCGGGGAGCCCCATCGAACCGAAGAAGATCACCGTCGAGATCGCGGCGTAAACCGGCATGATGTTGGCCAGGCCGCCGAGCTTGTTCAGGTCTCGGGTATGCGCCCGGTCGTAGATCACGCCGACCAGGAAGAACATGCCGACCGACGTCACGCCGTGGGCGATCATCATGAACATCGCCCCGTTGACGCCGTAAGCGTAGTAGCGAGGGTCGTAGGCGGGGCTCCCGCCGGCGAGCGTCATCACGGCCATGCCGAGGGTGACGTAGCCCATGTGGCTCACGGAGCTATAGGCGACCAGCTTCTTGAAGTCGGTCTGCGCCATCGCGACGAGCGCCCCATAGAGGATGCTGAACACCCCGAGGGCGGCGACGAGGTACGACCAGTCGTAGGCCCCCGCCGGGGCGAGGGGCCAGGCCAGCCGGACCATGCCGTAGCCGCCGATCTTGAGGAGGATTCCCGCCAGGATCATGCTGATCGGCGTGGGGGCCTGGACGTGGGCGTCCGGGAGCCAGGTGTGGAACGGGAACGAGGGGAGCTTGACGAGGAAGCCGGTCAGGAACAGGAGGAAGACGACCCCCTGGATGCTTCGCCCGTAGTAGTCGGTCTCCGTGAGGACCCGCGTCAGCTCAACGATGTCGAAGGAGTGCGCCTTGAACCCCGCAACAGGGAGCCCCGTCGTCGGGGTCCAGAAGTAGAGGATCAGGATCGCCACCAGGATAAACACCGAGCCGAACAGCGTGTAGAGCAGGAACTTGATCGCCGCGTATTCGCGGTTGTCCCCCCCCCAGATGGCGATCAGGAAGTACATCGGCAGGAGCATGAGCTCGAAAAACACATAGAACAGGAACAGGTCGAGCGAGAGGAACACCCCCATCATGCTGGTCGTCAGGAGCAGGAAGAGGGCGTGATAGGCCTTCACATGCTTCGTGATGTTCCAGGAGGCCAGGCAGGAGAGGACCGCCACCAGGCCGGTCAGGACGATCAGGCTCAGGCTAATCCCGTCGACGCCGAGATAATACTGAATCCGGAAATAAGGGATCCAGGCCCGGCGGACCACCAGGTCTCCCTCGCCTCCGGCCTCATCTGGAACGGTCAGTTCCTTGTCGGACCCGCTCGCTTTCAGGACGTTGTGCGAGGCCCGCTCCTGGAGCGACGAATTGGGGAGATCCTTGTTCAGGAAGGCCGAGAGCATCACGAGGGTGAGGACGAAGGTCGCCGACGTGAAGCCCAGGTTGACCCATTTGGCCGACCCTTCCATGCTCCTGGGCAGCAGCAAGACGATGAGCAAACCAACCAACGGGAGGAGCCAGGTCAGCGTCAACAGCAGGAGGTCGCTCATGACTTGGTTACCAATCGGATCCGGAGAGTCGCCGCCGCGTATTCTCGCGACGGAACCGAAACTCTCTCTCGAGGTTCATTGAGCACGACGGAAACGGGCCGAAGACCAACGTGAAGCAAATGGGACGGAAATCGTAATCGCTAACTGCCGATCCAGGCGAAGACACCCGCGAAGAGTCCGACCAGGGCCACGGCCAGGAACATCAGGTAATTCCGGAGACGCCCGGTCTGAATCCCTCGGCCCTTGTCGCCGAGGAGGTAAACGCCCCAGGCCGACAGATTGACCAGGCCGTCGATCGCGAGTTTATCGAACAATCCTTGAGACCGGCTGAGAAGCTCCGTCCCGAACGCGGAAGCGTTGACCAGGCCGTCGATGACGATCTTGTCGAGCCGCGAGCAAGCCCGGGCGAACGCCATGCAGGGCCGCACGAAGACGGCCTGATAGAGTTCGTCGAAATACCACTTCTTGGCCAGGAATCGGTGGATGCCGGGGCTCCGCTTCACCGCCTCCTCGGCGCTCCAGCGGGCGGGGATGAAATGCGGGAGGTCGGCCGGGGCGTAATACAGGAAGGCCAGCCCGATCCCGAGCGTCGCGATCACGAAGGAGGAGAGGAGGGCGGCGAAATGGGAATGTTCCCAGTGCGCCCCGTGATGGACCAGGGGGACTCCATATTCGAGCATGTTCTCGAGGATCGGGGTGCCAATCAAAGGCAGGCCGGCCCAGATCGTCCAGCCGCTGAAAATGCTCAACACCGAGAGGATCACGAGCGGCAGCGTCATGATCGGTTCGCTCTCGTGGGCATGCGCGGCGGGGTTGGCCTCGTGTTCATGGCCGTGCGACATCGCGTGTTCTTCGTCGGCCACGTGCGAGTGAACGGCCTGAACATGCGAGGGGAACCCGCGAGGCTCTCCGGCGAAGACCAGGAGCCACATGCGGAACATGTAGAACGCCGTCAGGACCGCCCCCACGGCCGGGAGCACAAACAGCATGAAGTGCCCCGGCGACTCGTAGACGCGATTCATCGCGGCCGCGAGGATCGCATCCTTCGAGTAGAACCCGCTGAAGAATGGAACCCCCGAGATGGCCAGGGTCCCCACCAGCATGCAGAGCGCGGTCGTCCGCATCTTCTTGAAGAGGCCGCCGAGCGCGGGCATCTCGTACGTGTGGACGCTGTGATACACACTCCCGGCACACAGGAAGAGGAGGGCCTTGAAGAAGGCGTGGGTGATCAGGTGGAACAGCCCCGCCGCCCAGCCACCGACCCCCAGCCCCAGCATCATAAAGCCGAGCTGGCTGATCGTGGAGTAGGCCAGCACCTTCTTGTAATCGGTCTGAACCATGGCGATGGTCGCCGCGACGAACAGGGTGATCCCTCCCGTGTAGGCGATGTAGAGCAAGACTTCCGGCGTGAACAGCGGGAAGAACCGGCCGACCAGATAGACCCCCGCCGCGACCATCGTCGCGGCATGGATCAGCGCGGAAACCGGCGTCGGGCCGGCCATCGCGTCCGGAAGCCAGACGTGGAGCGGGAACTGGGCGCTCTTCCCCACGCAGCCGGCGAAGATGCCCAGCCCGGCAACGACCAAGGCCCAGTAGGCGATCTGCCGGGGCTCGCCGGTCACTTCATTGACGATGGGATGTTCCTGAGCGTCGAGGAGCGGCACGACATTCGTCCCGGCGACCACCTTGTGGTTCAGCTCTCCATGATGATCGCGAATCCCCTTGTTGATCGACTGGAAGTCGAACGTGCCCAGATTCGTCCAGATCAGCCCCAGGCCGATCAGCATCCCGACGTCGCCGACGCGGTTGACGACGAATGCCTTGTTGGCGGCATCGCCGTTCGCCTTCTCCTCGTACCAGAATCCGATGAGCAGGTACGAGCAAACGCCGACCAGTTCCCAGAACACGAAAATCATGAAGACATTCGGCGAGGCGAGCAGCCCCAGCATCGAGAAGCAGAAGAGCGAGAGATAGGCGAAGAACCGGGGATAGCGAGGGTCGTGGCTCATGTAACCCATCGAGTAGATGTGTACCAGGGTCGCGATGAACGTGACCATCAGGAACATCAATACCGAGAGGTTGTCGAGGTAAATTCCGAGGGGAATGGTCAGCGCGGGCCGTGCAGGGATCTTCTCCCCGGTCGCCGAAACGGTCTCGGGCCTGGCGCCGATCAGGACCCAGTCGAAGGTATACTTCCAGGAGACCGGATCGTGATGCTCGGCGGCCGGGGCGTGCCCTTCGGCGGCAGCCGTGGATGTCTCGTGAGCGGCAGCCTTCTCATGCCCATCGGCCGGGGCGGGGGCCTTCGGATGGGGGTCGGGAGCGTGCCCCTCCGCATGCTCTGACGATGCCGCGTGAGCGACTCCGGTGGAGAAGCCACCGGACTCATAGAAGTATTCCAGGAACCCGATCAGGCTCAGCACGAAGCAGGTGCCGATTGCGGCCGTGGCGATGTATGCGTTGAGCCGTTTGAGTTGCCGGATGAAGATGATTTCAATGGCGAATGCCACG
>CALKTZ010000098.1 GCA_937997355.1 uncultured Planctomycetales bacterium
AAAAATGGGACAGGCACGCGGAGTACCGTCGAGCCAGTCCCGTTTTCGCTCCGGCTTTCTGTCCAGGCTGCGAAAAAAGGGACAGGCACTGCGCTTCGCTTCGAGCCAGTCCCCATTTTCGCTCCGACTCGATGATCTTGCCCATCCCTGCTCAACACGTATTCGTCAGCGGACCCGGTAGAGCCGGACCGGATACCAGAGGCCAGGCTGATTGGGGGAGCGATAAAGCTCCTGGTCATCGGTGAGGCCGAGCCCCGCGCGGAGGGCCTCGATGTACGGCCCCCAGACCTGCGGGTCGACGTGCTCGGGGGGCTCGAACGAGCCCCAGAGGATGTGGGTGACCCCGTACTGCCGGATCACTTCGAGGATGCGCTCTCGCTGGTAGTTGCGCGGCATCAGCACCGTCGTCCGATCGCTCGTCACCCGCATTTCCCAGGGGAACCAGGTCATCACGCGGGCATCGGGGGGGACGCGGTCGGGATGCTCCCGCATCCACTCGCCCACCTGGCGCAAGGCCGGCCAGTGGAGCTGGAACGGCTTCGAGAGCCAGGAGACGTCATAGGCCCAGGTGGGGTCGGACCACACGAGCGCGGCGAAGGTGGCGATGATCCAGGGGATCGCCCGGCGATCGAGCCGGATCAGGCCGAACCAGTCGCGCAGGCCCGCGACCGCCGTGGGGATCATGATCAGGAACAGCGGCAGGTAATACCGCCCGAGCTGCGCGACCTGGGTCACGTCGGCGATCGCCTTGATCGTGGCCGCGACGAACGCGAGCGCGACGAGCGCGACCAGGTGGTCGACATCCTGCCCCGGCCCGCTCGGGCGGAACAGCCGGCGGAAGAAGCCGGCGACGATCGGCAGGCTCAGGATCATGGTCGAGGTGACGGCGATGATCAGGAGCGACTTGATCTTGACCCGGATGATCTCGGGCATGTTGGCCGCCGTGTAGAACTGCTCGGGGAGGGTGTTCCCCTTCTCGTAGTGATGCACGGTCCACGAGAAGTTGTATTCGAAGAAGCCGGTATAGGAGAAGAACGGCTTGCCGTATTCGGAGATGGTCGCCATCGCCCAGGGGAGGATGACGACCCCGGCCGTGATCCCCCACACGACCAGCGGGACCAGCCGCCCCCGCCACTTGGCGAGGAGCGAGTAGATCGCGGCGGCGCCGACCAGCGCCAGGGCCGTGTTGCGGGCCAGGATCGCCAGCCCCGCGCAGAGCCCCGCGAGCAAGGCCCAGCCCCAGATGGCCCGCGACTTCGGGGGGGCGTGCCAGAGCTCGGTGAGGGTCCACACGGCCAGCACCGCCGTCAGCGCGACGAGGCTCTCCCGGAGGATGAACCCGGCGTAGATGGCATGCACCGGCAACAGCGCCAGCACCGCCATCGAGGGGAGGGCCACATCCCGGCCGAATCGCCTGCGGGCGAAGCCGTAGAGGACCGGCAAGGTTAGCAGATTGATCACAAAGCTGCACGCCTTGGCGGCGGCGATTGTCCGGTCGAGCGACTCCCCCGGCACGACCCCTGCGATCCGGAACCAGGCCGCGCGCACGTAGGCGTCGAGGGGGGTGGCCCAGTCGTCGAGCACCCCTCGCCCCTCGCGGATTCGGGGATAATCGAGGAAGAAGCTTTCGACGTAATGCTTGGTCGCCCCTTCCCCGCGGTAGACCGACGTGGCGACCTCCAGGTAGTGGCTGCTGTCGCCCGGGACGAGCGGCACGTTGCCGCCGCAGATCCAGAGGGCGGCCCGGATCGCGTAGCCGAGCCAGAAGACCATCAGCCAGCGGCGCGCGTGGCGCCCTCGACTCGGGGCGACCAGGAAGAAGAGGGAGGCCATCGCGCCGGCGATGGCCAGGTGCCAGCGGACCAGCACGAGCTGAGATGGCCGGCGAATCCTCGCCAGCATCGGGACCTCGTAGAACTGATGCGCGAAGAAATCGAAGACGGGCTCGACCCAACCGAACTGCCAGTCCAGCCAGACGCCCGCGATCGTCGAGAGGGCCAGCAGAATCCCGGCGACAATCAGGCGGCGATTCGATCGTGCGATCACGGAGTCAATTTCCAGGGGTGATTGAGAAATGATGTTCTCGTTTTTAGACAAGAACATGTGGGCATTCGGTGTTGCGTTGAATCCGCCCGGATCAGGGTTTAGCGGGGGCGGGGCGCGTTCGCTTGAGGCGGAACTCGCTGTCCGGCTTCCACTCGGGGACGCGATCCCCTTCCGAGACCCGATAGCCGACCTCGATGGCGAGCCTGGCATCTTCCACGGCCCCCGCGAGGTCCCAATCGGGTTGAACTTCGTCGGTCACCTTGTGGTAGAACTTCTCGGTGTATTCCTCGTTCTTCCGTTTCCCGTAGTCGGCCGGGCGATTCAGGAAGTTCCGCCCCCCGGAGGGGGAGATCGCGGGGACTCCGTGCTTGGCGAATTCGAAGTGATCGGACCGGAAGTAATATCCCTTCTCCGGCTCGGCGTCGGGGCCGACGGTGCGCCCCTGGGCCTGGGCCGCCGTCACCAGCAGGTCGTCGAGCGTCGATTGCCCCATCCCCACGCTGATGACGTCCGACGTCTTCCCCCACAAATTGATCACGTCGAGATTGATGTCCGCCAGGGTCCGATCGAGCGGATAGAGGGGATGGGTGGCGTAATACTTGGCGCCGAGGAGCCCTTTCTCCTCGGCCGTGACCGCCAGGAACAGGATCGACCTTTTGGGGGCCGGCTTGACCGTCGTGAACGCCCGGGCGATCTCCAGCACCGCCGCGACCCCGGAGGCATTGTCGGCGGCCCCGTTGAAGATCTGGTCCCCCTTCAGAGAGGGGTCGATCCCCAGGTGGTCCCAGTGGGCCGTATAGATGATGAATTCCTCTTTCAGCTTCGGGTCGGAGCCTTCGAGCTTGGCGACGACGTTCCGCGACTTCACCTCCCGCAGCGAATTGGTGATGGTAAGCTGGGCCTTCACATTGAGCGGCACGGGGCGGAAGTCGCGCCGGATGGCCTGCTGCTTCAGGGCCGTCAGGTCCTGGCCGCTGGCCTTGAAAAGTTCATTGGCTTTCTCCAGGCTGATCCACCCTTCGATGGCCACCCGCTTGGGCTTGGGCTCGTTGGGGGCGGCGGCGATGTCGAAGTTCTCGCGGCTCCAGCTCCCCTGGACGACCGAGAACGGATAGCCGGCCGGCCCGGTCTCGTGGATCAGGATGACCGCCTCGGCCCCTTTCTCCGAGGCGATCTCGTACTTGTAGGTCCACCGGCCGTAGTAGGTCATCGCCTTCCCCTTGAACACGGCCGGGTCGAGCTTGCTCGGGTCCTTGGGGTCGGGGATCGGCGGATCGTTGACCAGCATCACGAGGG
>CALKTZ010000099.1 GCA_937997355.1 uncultured Planctomycetales bacterium
CGACCTCGACGGCCTGGTCGGCCCCGAGGCGTCCAGGGTATGGGCGGGGACCTTCCACCATGTCGGCAATCGCCTGCTCCGCCGGGCGGCCCCGCTGCTCGGGTTGCAGCCCAACTTCACGATCCTCGACAGCGAGGACCAGATCGACCTCCTCCGCCTCGCCATGGACGACGCCGAGCTGGCCGGCACCGAGAAGATGGCCCCCAAGGCATCACAGGTGCTCCATCTGCTGAGCTTCGGCATCAATACCGGGCAGTCGATCAAGGAGGTGGTGGAGACTCGATCGCCCGATTTCTCCCACTGGGTTCCCAACCTGGAGAAGGTCGCCGATGCCTTCGCCGCCCGCAAGCTCGCCGCCAACTCGGTCGACTACGACGACCTGCTCGTCCTCTGGCGGCGGCTCCTGACCGACTTCCCGGAGCAACTCGAACAGCAGGCCCGGATGTTCCGCCACCTGCTGATCGACGAGATGCAGGACACCAACGCGCTCCAGATCGGGATCGTCGAGGCGATCGCCAACGCCGGGGCGGGGAACATCACGGCGGTCGGCGACGACGCCCAGTCGATCTACCGGTTCCGGGGGGCCAACTACGACAACATCCTCAAGTTCAACGAGCGTTATCCCGACGCCAAAATCTTCCCGCTCGAAGTCAATTACCGGTCGACGCCGCAGGTCGTGGCCCTCACGAATGCCTCGATCGCCCGCAACAAGACCGGCTTCGCCAAGAACCTCGTCTCGGCCCGGTCGGACGGCCTGCTCCCGGTGGTGATCGCCACGCCGACCGTCTTCGAGGAGGCGAGCCTGGTCTGCCAGCAGATCCTGGAGGCCCGGGAATCGGGCGTCTCGCTGGACCGGATCGCCGTCCTCTATCGGAACCACTACGACAGCATCGTCCTGCAAGGGGAGCTGCTCACCCGGGGCATCCCCTACCTGGTCCGCAGCGGAATGCGGTTTTTCGAACAGGCCCATGTGAAGGATGTTTTGGCGCATCTCCGGGTGGTGGTCAACCCGAGCGACGAGGCGTCGTGGCGTCGGCTGCTGTTGCTCCTGCCGGGGATCGGGGCCGTGAAGGCGTCGGCCATCTTCCGCAAGATCAGTCAGGCCGCCGACCCGCTCAAGGCCCTCGAATCGGCCGAGACGATGGCGGTGGTCCCCCCAAAGAGCAAGGGGCTCTTCGCGGCGTTCGTCGGCGACATCCAGCGCATCCGTGGGACCGATCCGGAGCGGAACCCCGCCGCGGCGATCGGGGCCGTCCTGAAGGGGGGCTACAAGTCGACCCTCAAGGAGCGGTACGACCGGGCGGAGAACCGCCTCGCCGATCTCGAACAGTTCGCCGTGCTCGGATCCAAGTACGAGAGCCTGGAGCGGATGCTCTCCGACCTCCTGCTGGCCGGGGATGTTTACGGCATGGAGTCCGCGACCGCCCCGAACCCCGAGGAGGTGCTGGTGCTGAGCACCGTCCACCAGGCCAAGGGGCTGGAGTGGTCGCACGTCTTCGTGATCCGGCTTGTCGAGGAGACCTTCCCGCATTCGCGGTCGCTCGACGAGCCCGACGGCGAGGAAGAGGAGCGCCGGATCTTCTACGTGGCGGTCAGCCGCACGATGAACGAGCTGACCCTGACGTATCCGTCCACCATCTCCAGGGGGAGTTACGGCCCGACCGTCTTCACCACGCCGAGCCGCTTCCTCACCGAGCTTCCCGAGGCCCTCTACGAACGGGCCGAGCTGGAGCTGGACGACTCCGAAATCTTCGGCGCGGACTTCCCTCCCAAGGGCTTCAGGGGCCGCGAGGATCGCTAGAAGCTTCGGCGTGAGGCCGATTGCGTTCGCATGAAGACGGCCGATTGTCATTGAAAGCGAAATCCGCGGGCGTCTCGATGCGCCCGGCTTCCATCGGCGGATTGCTGCCCCGCGCGAATCGGGCATGTGTCCTCATTCAGACATTATTTCCCCTTTTCTATGGCAAGCGTGGGTGAAGGACAACGCCCCGGGGATGCTCGGGAGCGGAGAGTTCCGATCGGCCGCGCGCCCGCACGCGGTGTCGATTTGACGGGACATGGGCCGTTGCCATCCGGTCGTCGCGATGAATAGAAACCACAAGCCCCCCGCGATGTCGCGGCCAGGCCACCGCCGCGCGCCCGTCGCGATGAATCGAAGCCACATGACTTCCACGGCGCGGAGATGCCGCCCTACAATGCCGCGACCAAATTTGTAACTGTTTTGATATGAAGACACCTCTTGAAAATAGGGCCGTCTCATGCCGCGCGCCACGGTGGTCATCCCGAATTACAATCACGCCAAATATCTCCCGCAGCGGATCGAAAGCGTCCTCGATCAGACCTTCCGGGACATCGAAGTCCTCGTGCTCGACGACGCCTCGCCGGATAACAGCCGTGAGGTCATCGAATCGTACGCGAAGGCGGATTCGCGGGTCAGGACGATCTTCAACGAGCGGAATAGCGGCAGCACGTTCTTGCAATGGAATCGCGGGCTGCGCCAGGCGAAGGGGGAATACATCTGGTTCGCCGAATCGGACGACTTCGCGGACCCCTCGCTGTTGGAGACCCTCGTCGGCCTCCTCGACGACCATCCGGCCGTCGGCCTCGCGATGTGCCAGTCCTGGTTCGTCGATCGGGATGGGCGATTGATGTGCAAATACAGCGAGAAGGTGAAGGAGCACAGATGCTTTTCGGGCGTGTCTCGGTGGACTGAAGACTTCGTCTGTAGTGGCCGGGAGTATTGCGCGGATTTCCTCGCTTACAGGTCGACGATCCCCAATGCGAGTTCCGTCGTGTTCCGGCGGAGCGTCTTGGAGGCCGTGGGGGGCGCGCCGGTCGACATGAGGTATCTCGGCGACTACATGACCTACGTGAAGGTGCTCCTCCTCTCGGACATCGCCTACACCGCGCGGCCGCTGAATTACTTCCGACAGCACCCGGAGACGGTCCGAGGCCGCCATCAGCGGCAGGATTCCTGGATCACCGATTACCGGAAGGTGCAGCGGCTCCTCACCGACAACCTCGGCGTCCCCGAGCGCGATGGGAACTTCTACGAACTGCTGCCGGGCCATGTCGGCTACATCATCGGGGAGGAGAGGCGTCCGCCGTCGAACAAGGTCCCGCTCCGGGTCTCGCTCCAACTGCTGCCCAGGTTTGCACGCCTCGATCCCAGGGCATTTCGGATCGCTTTGAGGATGTTCTTGAAGGAGTGGGCGGCATCCCTGGCCGGCATCCTCGGATTGCTCGGCATCGCTCGCAAGGCGAGGATGGTCGTCGCCGGAGGAAAAGGGAGGTAGGCCCCGCGATCTTGCCTCGTCCGAAGGTGGAGCGGCGAGGCCTCCCGGCGAGGCCGCGATCTCGGCTTAGGGGCCGCGAATTGCTCGGGATCGGCCCCCAAAAATGGTCGGGGGCTTGGCCGGCCGGCGGCGGATTCGCATAATGAAAGCTGCCCGGATGGACGGAATGGATTGGCAAGGTCCGGCCCCTTCCCGAATGGATTCCGCACGCGATGGAGCACCCGCCTGGCGAGAACTCGTCGGCCCCCGATGTATCCCTCGAACTCGATCGAGCGGACGGCCCCCCCGATCTCGATCTCGAAGGGATCGAGCCGGCTGGACTGATCGCCGACGAGGACGACGCGGATTTCGCCGGATCTCTGGAGGAGTTGGCGACGCGACTCGAAGGGGGAGACGGCGAGGACCTGGCCTTTGCCGTCGAGGGGCTGGCGCTGGTCGAGCCCGAGATCAGGACCCGGATCATCGAGGGGCTGGGGGCGCTCCCCCGAGGCCCCGGCCTGTCGGCCTTCCTCCGGGCGCTCGCCGAGTCGGATGACCCGGAAACCTGCCGGGCGGCCCGCGAGGTGCTGGGCGACGATCCCGATCCGGCTCCGATCGCAATAACCACCGTGGCGGATCGGCTTCCGGCCCTCGTGCCGGCCGAGGCTCGCGGCCTCGCCTCGCACCGGCTAACCCGATCGCTGGTGACGGCCGTCGATCGCGAAGGGCGGGCGACGATCGCCATCGCCTCGCTGCGGGACGGCGAGCACCGATCGGCGGTCTTCCGTTGCGACGTCCTCAACGGGATTCGGCAGGCCGTGGGTCGGGTCGAGCTCGACCGGGACGACCCCGCGAGTTCCAGCCTCATCGACGAGATTGCCGAGGCGCTCCCGGCCGAAGCCGACCGCCTCCAGGACGTCCCCGAGCTGGCCCTCTGCCTGCTGGCCGGGATCTTGTTCCTCAATCCGGAACGGGCGGCGGCGCGATCGGCGCTTTCCTGGGTCGACGAGGTGCTCGGCCCCGGCTTCCGCCCCCGTCCGATCCCGGTCCCGGCGTTCGGAGCGGCCCGAGAAGAGGCCGGGGAGCTTTCGGGGGGCATGGACATCGCGCGACAATCGCGGGATGTGCTCGATCGCTGCACGTCCTGGTTCGACACCTCGGCGCTCACGATCGAGCTCGCCGAGGAGATCGAGCTTCGCGAAGGGGCGGGACGCCCGACCGACCCGGCTCGCCAGGCGGGGGCCTACCGCTACCTCTTCGAGCATCGGCTGATCCATCGGCTCGACCTTTACGGGCGGATGCTCCTCTGGATGGCCTGGTTCTGGAAGTTTACCGGCGAGTCCGAGCTTGCCGACTCATCGCTCGCGGTGGCTGCCGAGCTTGCCGACGAGCAATACGCCGTCCCCTCGCATCCCTTTACCGTGGCGCTGACGACCCGGAGCCTCGACGAGGCCCGGATGCAGGCCCGCGCCCGACGAGGGTAGGACGCGCTGGAGCGGTTCACGATCGGATCGCATATGGCTATCACCCGACTGCGGCCGGAGCGAAAACGGGACTGGCTCGCCGGTACTCCGCGCGTGCCTGTCCCATTTTTCGCGGGCCTGCGGGGTCGGGAGATCACCGACGAACGAATTCAATTACGCGCGATCCGATCGTGGTGAACCGCCCTATCGTCCCTTCGGCTCGATGGCCGGCCAGGGAGTTGTGGCCCCGAGGTTCCGGGCAAGGTCGCGGGTCCAGGCCCACGGCTCCGGCGGGGAATTCTCGATCACGACGGCCCGGGGATAGAGCAGCGCGACGGCCTGCGGCATGGTGAGCACGCGATCGAGGTTGAGGAACGCCGGGCCGTCGCGGACCGTGGCGGGGGGGCTCGCGAGGACCACCTTGCCGACCTCCGGCGCGAAGACCGCCCCCCAGAGGGCCAGCGTCGAGGCGTCCCCGTCGCCGACCAGGGTCAACGCCGGTGCGTCGGGGAACGTCAAGCTACGCACCGCCCGCCGGACGTCGAGCACGCGCATGCCGTCAAGCGTCTGTCCGAGCAGCCCGAAGCGGCGGCGGATCGACGTGTCGTTCGCCTTCGACCAGGCGGTCGGGCCGACGCCCCGCGGGGCGAAGAACGAGACCCGCACGCCCGCTTCAACGTCCCGCTTGATGGCGTCGAACTCCGGATGCGCGGCCGGGTTGCCATCCACGGTTTCGAAGGCGGCGATCAGCCCCTTGTAGCGGTCCCACCCCTTCGGGTCGAGCACGACCAGCCGGGCATCGGCGGGCTTCGCCTGGCGGCCAGGCGATTCGAACGACCAGACGCGGAGCTTGAGACCGGGATGGTCGTGGGACCGGAAGTCGTAGGCCGTGAGGCCGAGCCCTCCTTTGGCAATCTCGGCCGATTGCCCCCGAGATTGTGCCGCGTAGGGATGCTCGGAGGTCAAACCCGTCGTGTCGGCCGGCCAGCCCGCGAAGGCCTTCTCTTTCAGCAAGGCCCGCCACTTCGCGCTGAGTGCGTCCCACTCCGATGCGGACTTTGGCGGGTTGACATGCGGCGGCGCGGTCGCGAACGATTCATGCACGGTGTCGTTGACGTTGGCGGGGAGCGGTTTTTTAAGGGGGAGCACCTTGAGCGACTCGATCGGCAGTTTCCGATCGGGCTCCTTGATGTCGGCGACCGCGAGCCCCTTGCCGTCCTTCAGCCATCGCTCGAACCAGGCGAACGACGGGTGGCGGATCTCCTCCGTGTCCTGATGCCCCCCCTTCCCGATCAGCAGGTCGAGCCGGTCCCGCGCGCCGTACCAGCCGTAGACGGTTTCGAGGCTGCCGAAGATCCGCCGCACGCCGGCCTCGGGAAAGATCGGGTCGAGATCCGTGTTGACCACCAGGAGCGCCTTCGGTGCGACCAGGGCGGCCAGCATCGAGTAATCCCATCGGTAGGTATTATTGAAGTACATGCAGTCGCAATGGCCGTCGATGACGCCGTGGGGGAAGGCGACCTTCGGGTTGCCCGCGATGAGGTGGTCGCGCAGGTCGGTGATCCCGGCCACGGGGACGACCACCTTGAGCCGGTCGTCGACGGCCCCGAGATACCAGGACATCGCCCCGCCGCCCGATCGGCCGGTCACCCCCAGCCGCGAGGGGTCGACCTCCGGGCGAGAGACGAGGTAGTCGATCGCCCTGATCCCGTTCCAGACCTCGATGCCGGCGGGCGTGTAGCCTTTCGAGAGCCACCACCACATCCCCTCGCGGTTCGTGCCGTGGTGGAGGCCGGGGACCTCGCCGAGCTGGAGCGTGTCGAGGATCAGGCAGACATAGCCGTTGGCCGCGAACCAGGCGCCGTGATGCTGATAATGGGCCTTGTTGCCGTAGATCACGCCGTCCTTCTCGACCTTGCCGTGGCCGCAGA
>CALKTZ010000100.1 GCA_937997355.1 uncultured Planctomycetales bacterium
TCCGGCTTCTTCGCCGTCATCTTGAGGATGATGTCCGAGACCGATTTGGGGATTCGCTTCACGACCATTTCCGGGGGCGTGATCGGCTCGGTCTGATGCTTCGAGAGGATCTCGATGACCGTTCGTCCGCTGAAGGGGGGACGCCCCGTGACCATGGCGTAGAACGTGCATCCCAGCGAGTAAATATCCGCCCGGAGGTCGACACCGGATGCGTTCTGAGCCTGCTCGGGCGCCATGTATGCCGGGGTACCCATCGCACTATTGGCCATGGTGATCTGGCTAGAGCCCGCCACGGATTGCCAGTCGGCGGCGCTCGCCGGGGCCTTCGTCTCGGCGCGTGCTGTCTGGTCTCCCTCACCGGCGTCGGGGGTCTTGACGAGTCCAAGATCCGCGACCTTGACGATTCCTTGCTGATTCAACAGGAGATTGTCGGGTTTCACGTCGCGATGGATCATGCTCTGGTCATGAGCGAATTTGAGCCCGCGGGCGGCCTGGAGGATATAGCCGGCCGCCTCCTCCGGGTCGAGTCGCTTCTTCTGTCGGATCAGGCCGGAGAGCGTCTGGCCGTCGACGAACTCCATGCTGAAGTATGAGGTTCCCCTGTCCTCGCCGAAATCATGGATCTGGACCACATTGTGATGCGAGAGTTGGGCCGCAGCGTAAGCTTCGCGCGTGAATCGCGCGATGAACGTGGCGTTTTTGGCCCATTGCGGCTTCATCACCTTGAGCGCGACATTGCGATTCAGAGAAAGCTGCTTCGCGAGATAGACCGCGCCCATCCCCCCTCATCCGAGTTCCTTCAATACCTGATAGCCGCCGAGGGAAACCGGAACGTCGGCGGGAGCTGTCGGCTCGAACGCCGGGGTTTGTGGCGCTTCCGCGACCACCGTCTCGATCTCCGATCCCATCGGCCCGATCGGTGACTTTCCCTGGACGGATTGGGGAGCCTCCCGGGCAGAAGGAATGCCAGGCTGTCCCTCGTCCATCGGCCCGGGTGCGGTGACCCATTTCTCTCGCTCGGCCTGGATCGCGCGGACGGTCGGCGGCTTGTCGGACTCTTTCGGCACGATGACCTGGAGCTTCCTGGAACACTTCGGGCAGGCCGGCGAGTATTTGCCCGGCTTGAGTGTCTTTTGCAGATTGAGCGAATTTTGGCAGTAGGGACAGATGACTGCCATGACGGGACAACCTCGAATACGAGAACGGGCGAACGTGGAATCGGCGGACAGCAAGTTAAGGTCGGCCATAATATAGGTCCGCGCGGTATCGAAAACCATCGGCCGATTCCCCGGATTTCAAACTCCCGCAATCGAGCGCCTTCGAGATCCTTGAGCCGCCTCGAATCTTTCAGGATGAGTGGTTTAGGTGATCAAATGAATCGATCTGTCCGCAACGGGGCCTGGTAAAAATCGTACGATGCCCCTAAATTAAGGAGATGCGACCCAAGCCTCGCTGCATTTGCCTTCAGATTGAATTGAATTAGGGAGAGAGACTCGAACCGCCATGCAACTCAAAGCCACCGACATCCGTCGCGGAATGGTCATCTCGATGGACGGCGTCTATTTCGTCGTCGTCGATTTCATGCATCACACCCCGGGCAATCTGCGGGCGATGGTGCAAACGAAGCTTCGGAACATGAACAGCGGTTCGCTCGTTGAGAAACGCTTCCGCTCGGTCGACCAGATCGAAGTCCCCTTCGTCGAGACCAAGGAGTTCGAATATCTGTACTCGGCCGGGGGTGATCACGTCTTCATGGACTCGGAGACCTACGATCAGATCAGCTTCTCCGACGACATCCTGGGCACGGCGATGCAGTATCTGCTGCCCAATGCCAAGGTGACCGCCAAGTACATCGACGACCGCGCGGTCTCGATCGAAATCCCGGACTCGGTGGATCTGGCCGTCGCCGACACCCCCCCGGCGCTCGCCGGGGCGACCGCGACCAACCAGTACAAGGAGGCGACCATGGAAACCGGACTGAAGGTTTCCGTGCCGCCGTTCATCAAGCCCGGAGAACGGATCCGGATCGATACCCGCACCGGCGAGTACCTCGAGCGCGTCAAGTGATTGCGTCCTCCCTGCGCATCGAACCATGCTCTTCCCGGGCCATCCGGAGGAGCCGCATTCGTTTCAAACTTCGAAATCGGTAAACGCCGAGAGCCGAAATCCCGGTCTTCGAAGACCGGGATTTCAAAGACCCCCGAGTGCTTGTAGTTTTTAGGCTGGGGTTTGAAACGACCTCACTCTTTGAACGCGTCCATCCGCGGCGTATTCGATCAATCGCCTGGCCTGGACCCGCCCGCCGTTTGGAGCTCTTTCCGTGGACCCGCTGTTTCGCCTAGCCTCTGAGATGGTCGCCATCCCCAGCGTCAATCCGATGGGACGAGCGCTTTCCGGGCCGGAGTTCCTCGAAACCCGGATGACCAATTACCTCGAAAATTGGTTCAAAGAACGAGGGATTCCTTGCACGAGGCAGCTCGTTTCACCGGGGCGAGACAATCTCTTCGCGAAATACGAATCGCCCACTTCTCGCGACACGATCCTCTTCGACGTTCATCAGGATACGGTTCCCACCGACGGGATGACGATCCCCCCATTCACGCCCGTGATCGACAACGGTCGTCTCTACGGCCGAGGGTCGTGCGACGTCAAGGGGAGCATGGCCTCCATGCTGTCGGCCTTCGAACGCCTGCACCGGGAACGGCCTCGCGGTTCGGCCTCGGTCCTCCTGGTGTTTACGGTGGACGAGGAGTTCACGCATACCGGCTCTTCGAGCCTGGCGGAATTCGAGCACGGCGCGAAGCTCGCCGTGGTCGCCGAGCCGACAAGGCTCAACCTGGTCCACTGCCATAAAGGGGCCATTCGCTGGAAAATCTGGACCCGCGGCGTTGCATGCCATAGCTCGAAACCGGACCAGGGGATCAACGCCATCTATCGGATGGGCGAGGTGCTGCGTCATCTGGCCGAATATGCGCAGGGGCTTTCGGTCGCCCAGCCGGACCCGATCCTGGGACCGCCGACGTTATCCGTGGGACGAATCGAGGGGGGAGTCAGCGTGAACGTGGTGCCGGATTGGTGCGTCGTCGAGGTGGACCGTCGCCTGATCCCGGGAGAGTCTCCCATGGAGAGCCGCCAGAAGGTTCGAACTTTCCTGGATTCCCGACTGGGGAATCCCGACTGGCTCGAATTCGGCGATCCCTGGGTTTGCATGCCGGCCCTGAGATCCGACGGAGGTCTGGACTGGACCGAGCCAATCCGCGACGCGATCGCCTCGGCGACGGGAAGACGGCCCGAGTTGATTGGCGTGCCGTTCGGAACGGATGCCGGGCCCCTGGGGGCGGCCGGACTTCCTTCTGTTGTCTTCGGACCCGGCGATATCGCCCAGGCCCATACGAAGGATGAGTGGATCGAACTGGAACAACTGACTCTCGCGGCGGAAGCCTATTACAAGATCGCGCTGGCGACCGGCTAGGGTTTACACCGGCCCTGGAACCCCCCGGTCTAGCAAATGGTTGGTGGTTGCAAGAAACCGCAAAAGCGCAAAGAACCGAGCCCGCCCGAATCGCGCGGAGGCGT
>CALKTZ010000101.1 GCA_937997355.1 uncultured Planctomycetales bacterium
TCTCAGCCATCGCGACGACCTGGCGTTCGAGGCACTGGTGCGGCTCCACGGGCCGATGGTGCTGGGGCTCTGCCGCCGACTCTTGCGCGATGGTTCGGAGGTCGAGGACGCATTCCAGGCGACATTCCTGATCCTGATTCGCAAGGCGCCCTCGCTCCGGGATCGGCGATTGCTGGCCAACTGGTTGTACGGCGTGGCCTATCGCGTGGCGATTCGGGCCAGGAACAGGTCGTATCGCCGGAACGCCGGCAAACAACCTCCCGAGGCGCTCGACCACCTTGCCGATCCGCCCTCGCCCTCCTCCGATCTTGCAGATTGGATGCCAATCCTCGATCAAGAGCTGACGCGGTTGCCGGAGAAGCTTCGAAAGCCGCTCATCCTTTGCTATTTGAATGGCCAGACGCACGAGCAGTCGGCCGGACAGTTGGGCATCCCTGTCGGGACCGTCCGCAGCCGATTGGCCCGGGGCCGCGACCTCTTGAAGCGTCGGCTCGAACGCCGGGGCGTGGCGATCGAGCCGACGTCACGATTCCTCGCGAGCGTCCCGCCGCCTCTGGTCCGGAGCACGCTCACCATCGCGAGTCAATGTCCGAAACTGTCGTGGATCGCGTCCATCCTGGGGGCCGGCGCGACCGCGGCGCCCGCCCTCTCTCTCGCCCAAGGAGCACTCACGTCCATGCTTTTCAATCAGGTCAAACTGGTCGGCGTCGGTCTGCTGGCCACGGCCGTCGTCGGCGTCGGCGTGGCCCAGGGAGTCCGCGCGGTCGATTCGGGTTCCGGAGAACAGGAGCCCACCAAATCGTCCGTTGTCCCGCCGCCGGATTCGGGTGAATTGCGAAAGGTCTCGACCAGAACCAGCAAGGGTCCTGACGAGCCGAAGCTGACTGTGAACCCTCTGGAGGAACGGATCAAGGAATTGGAGAACAAGCTCCAACAATTGGCCTCACAGAGACCCCCCGCGCCCCGAGCACCCGAAGGGGAGTCGCCGCGGCGAGTCTCCGAGATGCTCGATGTGGCCCGATTCAGGCCGCAGATCGGGATGTCGCTTCCGGAGCTTGAAGTCGATCTCCAGGCCGCCTTGCGAGAGTACAACTATACGAAGCGATTATCCCAACAGAATGTCATCTCTTCGCAGGAACTCGGAATTCGAGGGGATGCTGTCCGTCGCGTCATCGCGAAGCTTGAGCGATTGCGACAGGATATCAGGGATGATGAAGTCGCCTTAAACTATGGGCTCGACCGCAAGAGGGCCGAGCAGCGTGTTGAAGGGGCCAATGCGGAAACCGTGAAGACGAAAGTTGTGCGGAACGAACGCCTCAACGCGCGGATCCCGGGAGCCGTCTCACCGGAGGATATGGCCAAGGCCGAGCACGAGTATCAATTCGCCAAGGCCCAGGAAGACGTCGTGAAAGTTGACGTTCAATTCTTGATGACTCGTATGGATGAACTCCAGGAGTCGTATGCGAAAGTCGCGGAGCTACTGAAACAGGCCAGGGCGATCGACCTGCCCGTTCCTGAACGGCCGACCAATCTTCCTCCCTTGGACGCGCCTGGTCAGAATCAGAACAATCCGCATCATGGCCAGGATCAACGCGGGACGGATCCCGGCCAATCTCAGCGAAATAAGGGCGAGTAGGCGGAGCCAAGACGCAGCTTATCACCCCAAACCGCTAAACCTCTGTTCGGCGCGTGCCACCGGACGACCCCGCCGAAACACCCGACTGAAGGTCTCCCGATTTAGAGCACTGCCCTGTCCCGCGAAAAATGGGACAGGCACGTCGCTTCGCTTCGAGCCAGTCCCGTTTTCGCTTCGGTTTTTTGCTCAGTCCCACCGATTGCCGTCTACTTCCCCGCGTAGACCTCCGAGGCGGCGGCGAGGGCCGCGCCCGACGGGAACTTGTGGCCGAGGTCGCGGAGGCAGGTTTCGAGCGCCGCCAGGAAAAGCGTCACGCAGGCGGGGCGGGCATTGTGCCCCATCAGGCCGACGCGCCAGGCTTTCCCCTTGAGCGAGCCGAGCCCGCCGCCGACCTCTATGCCCCAATCCTTGAGGAGCCGCTTCCGCACCGCGAGGTCGTCGATCCCGTCGGGGATGCGCACGCAGGTGAGTTGCGGGAGCTGATGCCCTTCCTGAGTGGCCACCCCGAGCCCCATCGCCTTGAGCCCCGCCTTGAGGGCGTTGCCGTTGAGGATGTGCCGCGCGATCCGGTTTTCGAGCCCCTCCTCGACCACCAACGCCAGCGCCTCGCGGAATGCGTAGTTCATGCTGATGGGGGCCGTGTGGTGATAGACTCGGTCGCTCCCCCAGTATTGCTGGATCATCGAGAGATCCAGATACCAGCTCTGCACCTTCGTCTTGCGGCGGTTCAACGCCTCGACCGCGCGTGGGCCGAACGACACAGGCGCCAGCCCCGGCGGGCAGCTCAGGCACTTCTGGGTCCCCGAGTAGACCGCGTCGATCCCCCAGCCGTCGATCTCGACCGGCACGCCGCCGAGCGAGGTCACGGTGTCGATGGCGATCAGGGCGTCGGCGTCGCGGGCGATCCTGGCGATCTCCTCGATCGGCTGCCAGGCCCCGGTGGATGTCTCGGCATGGACGATGCCGACGACCTTCGGCCGGGTCTTCTCGATCGCCGCCTTCACTTCTTCGGGGGTGAACACCTCGCCGTAGGGGCGCTCGATGGTCGTCACCTCGGCCCCGGCGCGTTTGGCGACGTCGGCCATCCGGCCGCCGAACACCCCGTTGACGCAAACCAGCATCCTGTCGCCGGGCTCGATCAGGTTAACGACGACCGTTTCCATCCCCGCCGAGCCGGTGCCGGAAACCGCGAGGGTCAGCTTGTTCTCAGTCTGGAACACGTAGCGCAGATAGCTCTGCGTCTCGTCCATCAGGGCGACGAACTCGGGGTCGAGGTGCCCCAGGAGGGGCATGCCGAGCGCGGCCAGCACGCGAGGATGGACGTCGCTCGGCCCGGGCCCCAGCAAGAGGCGGGAGGAGGGATTCAGCGGGGCCGGCTTGCCGGGAGGGGGGACGACTTGCGACATCTTCGGAGTCCTCGGGTTATGGGTGTTTGGGGGATGGTCGGCCCGCCTCATTGGGCCGGGGATGCCGCCTTGATGAGCGCGCTGATCGCCTTGAATTCGGGCCGATCGGCGGTCTCGGTCCATTCGAAGATCACGGCCTCGGTGGTCGAAATGATCGCCCCGGCCCGCTCCAGGCGTCGCAAGGCGTATTCGCGATCGATCGGGTTGCGGGAGGCGACGGCGTCGGCGACGACCTGAACCCGGAAGTTCATGTCCATCAGCTCCAGGGCGGTCTGCGCCACGCAGACGTGGGCCTCGATACCCGCGAGGGTGACATGCTTGATGTGCCGGCCGTAGAGCTGTTCGATCAACTGGGCCGTGGCGCAGCAATGGAAGGTCGTCTTTGAGGGGCGATCCGGGATGCGCTCCGCGATCTCCCGATTGGTCGCCCCCAACCCCTTGGGGTACTGCTCCGTCGCCCAGGCCGGCAGCTTGAGGAGGTTGGCGGCATCGATCAACCGGACCGTGTTCGTCAGGACCGCGGCATGATCGGCGGTCCGTTCGAGGAGCTTGTCCTGCATATCGATGACGAGGAGGGCGCCGTGGGAGGCGGTCAGTCGTTGGGTGATGCGCATCGTCGAGGGGTACTCCGCCAGCGTCCGAGAGCCCGGGATGAGAGACCCGGGGCCGCTCGCCCGATGGATTTTCGCATCCAAGTCCGTTCGTTCGGAGCGAGTCGCCCCGATGCTACGACCCCCTTCCCCCGGCTGTCAAGCGGCCGAAGCTTCCTCATCGCTCGCGGAGGTTGTGGCCCGATTCGGGGACGCGGCGAGCGGACGATGACGACTTCGACCCGGGCTACCGGGCCGGTTTCCAGGATGACCGGCTTGCCGGCCGCGGGGGTTCGGGAGTAGGATAGTCGGAATTGGTTCATTTTAGTGCTCGGTTGGTCGTTGCTGGAGTCGCCTCGACCGGGCCCGGTATTCCGCGTTGTGGCTGGGGCAAACGTCGTGGCTGATACGCCTCGATTGCTGGTGATCAATCGAGACGGGCCGCGGCCGAACGCGGTGAGCGACCGCCTTGCGGAAGCGTTCGAGATCGTCACCGTCGGCTCGGTGTCCGAGGCGCTGGCGTCGCTGCGGGACCAGGAGTTCAGCGGGGTCTTCGTCGAAACGTCCCAGATCCCCTCGCTTCGCGGGGTTGGGGTCTCGATCCAGGCGGAAGAGATCCTCGACGCGATCGCCGACGGCGTCGCGGTGGTGGACCCCGACCTTCGGATCATCTGGGCCAACCCGGAATTCCACTCGCTGCTCGACTCGGGGCTCGAAACGGTCATCGGCGAGAAGTTCTATATTGCCCTCGACCATCCCGACATCCTCGGGCCGGACCCCTGCCCGTTCACCTCGGCCGTGGCCTCGCGCGCCCCGGCCGGGACGGTGATGAAGATCGAGCCGAACCGGTACCTGCGGGTGACCGTCACCCCGGTCTTTGACGGGACCGGCCGCCTGACGCACATGATCGCCCTGACCCGGGATATCACCGACGAGACCCAGCAGCAGCAGAAGGTCAACGCGATCCACAAGGCGGGAGATGAGCTCGCCGACCTCACCCCCGACGAGCTATCCGAGATGGGGGTCGAGGAGCGGGTGGA
>CALKTZ010000102.1 GCA_937997355.1 uncultured Planctomycetales bacterium
GGGAGCCGATGGGCCAGTTTGGTGATGGTGTCGATATCGACCCCGGTGATCGCCGATACGCGATCCGGGGCATATTCTTCGAGAACCCGCCGCCGCAGCGGATCGGCGCCGATCGTGGCCTTTGCCAGATAATCCTCATCCTGGAGCCCGTCTCGCCAGATGACGTGCATCAGGCTGAGCGCGAGGGCCGCGTCGGTCCCCGGCCGCGGCTGGATGTGCCAGTCGGAGCGTTCGGCGGTCGCGGAACGATAGGGATCGATCGTGACGATCGTCGCCCCCGCCTGGCGCGCCTCGATCATCAGGCTCCACAGGTGGCTGTTGGTGTAGACGGTGTTCGAGCCCCAGTTCACGATGAACCGGGATTGGGGAACATTCATCGGGTCGGTGCCGAGCCGCCCCGCGCCGACCGTGTACTCATAGCCCAGCGACCCGGCCGAGGCGCAGATCGTGCGGTCGAGCTTCGATGCCCCCAGGAGATGGAAAAAGCGGCGGTCGAGGCTGCTCGCCTGCAACTTCCCCATCGTCCCGTAATAACTGTAAGGGAGGATGGCTTGAGGCCCATGCGCCCCCCGGGCGATCGCGCGGAAACGGCCGGCGATTTCGTCGAGCGCCTCGTCCCACGAGATCGGCTCGAACTCCCCGGCCCCCTTCGCCCCGACACGTCGTAACGGCCGCATCAACCGATCGGGGCTGTAGACCCGGTCGAGATACCTGGCCATCTTTTGACACAGGAAGCCCCTCGTGAACGGGTGCTCGCCATCTCCCCGCAACTCGACGGCCCGGCCGTCCTGAACGGTCACCAGCATCGAGCAGGTATCGGGACAATCGAGCGGGCAGACGCACTTGATCGTCTTCCTCAACCCGTCGGGAACCTGTTCGGCGCTGGACACGGGGCAAAGGCTCCTGAACTTGGCGGTCATTCGTCTGGCTCGGCTTCAATTATGATCGGGGCCGCCCCCAATCGGACAGATCGAGATTGATGGAGAGATATTTACACCTCGAAAATCATTGCCAGTTCCACAGTGTAATCGAAAGCTGGAGAATCGTGGCGATCGAGACCCAGATCAGATAAGGAACTTGTGCAACGGCGACCCAACGAAAAGTGGGCCAGATGGCAGTCATCATCCAGAGAATGGTCCCCCACACGATCAGGATGTCGATGGTCGCCAGCGGGAGATTTTGCAGGTAAAACATCAGTGGAGTGAACATCAAATTCGCCACCAGATTGATGGCGAAGGGGATCGATCTTTTGCGGTCGATGTTTCCCCTCGCGGCTTGATAAAAGACATAACCAAAAGTGATGAAGATGATCGGATAGAGGATGTTCCAGATGAGTCCGATGGTCGCCGGCGCGGGGGTCCAACTCGGTTTCACGAGACCCCGATACCATGTCATCCAGTCCATACCACTTTCCTTCTATTTCTTCTGACTGAGGCGTTGTCGGAATCGCGACGAGATGTGGGTTTGGATTCCGGAGGGAGTTTGACGCACATAGTATGCCGCGGCGCCGGGGATCGATTCGACGAGCTTGAGCCCTCGGTCCGGCCCCAGGATGTAAATGGCCGTCGCCAGGGGGTCGGCCGTCGCGCCGTCGTCTGCAATAACGGTGACGCTGGCGCGTTCCACCACGCCCAGCCCCGTTTTGGGGTCGACGATGTGGGAATAGCGCCTGCCGTCGAGGATCACGTAGCGTTCGGCGTCTCCCGAGGTGGAGATGGCGGCGTTGGCCAGCAGCAGCGTCTGTTCCGGCTCGGCTTTCGAGTCTTCCAGGGGGGCGATGCCGACCTTCCACCCCTTCGCGCCAGGAGGCGCATCGCCGACGACGATATCCCCCGCCCCCGCCACGAGGGCCTGTCGAATCCCTCGCGCCTTCAAGACTTCCAGCGCCGCCTGCGACGCATAGCCCTTGGCGATCCCCCCCGCATCGAGCTTGAGGCCGGGCTTCGTCAACCTGACCGTTTTCGCTTCGGGATCGAGGATCAGATGATTCGAGCCGACGAGAGCCAGCGTCTGCTGAAGTAGTGTCTTATCGGGGAGCCGATGCTCACGCCTCGCCCGACGCCAGAGCCGACCAACCGGGGCGATCGTGATGTCGAACGCGCCATCCGATTGTTCCCAGAGTTGTTTGGAGCGTTCGAGGATCTTGAACAGATCGTCGCTGACGGCAGTTGCCCGCTCCTCGGCTTTCCTGGGAAGTTGGGAAAGCTCGCTTTCCGGCTGATAGTCGCTGAGGATTTTGTCGAGTTCCGCGATTCGCCGGTAGGCCGCCCGGGAGGCGTCTCTGGCGACGGATTCGTCCGTCGAGTATAAAATAAGTTTGAAGGTACTCCCCATATGGGTCTCAGCAAACTCGAACCTCGATAGACTTGCGGTTGCCTCGGCCGGCTGGACCGCCCCTGAATCACAAGGGTTGCCCAGTCCGAACCAACCGACCAAGATCAACGCGATCATCGACCCTCCTCACTGCTTGAACTTTCCAATGAGTTTACGTGCGACGGTCTGAAAATTCGATCCTCCGGAGATTCGTACCCTTGAGCCGATTCTCGTACTTTGCTGTTGCGTCGTTGATTGGCATCACGTCCCTGTTCAGCGGTCGGTCGGCGGCATGGGCCCAGCCGGCACCCGAGCAGCCGATCGTGGGCATCCCCGCGGATATGAAAGCCTATACCGAAACCATCCCCGGGACCGACATCAAATTCGAAATGATCCCGGTGCCGGGCGGAACCTTCGTCATGGGAAGCCCCGACGGCGAGGCGAAGCGAGAGGCCAACGAAGGCCCCCAGCACACCGTCGCCATCGGTCCTTATTGGATGGGGAAGTTCGAAGTCACCTGGGATGAATACGACCAGTTCGCCTTCGCGCTCGATCTCAAGAAGAAGGATCGGGACAAGGTCGACCGCACCCAGCAGCCCGAGACGGAGAAGCGAGCCGACGCGGTCACCCGGCCGACGCCCCCCTATGCGGACGAGACGTTCGGGATGGGCCGCAAGGGACAGCCGGTGATCTGCATCACGCATCACGCCGCCATGGAATACACGCGGTGGCTTTCCGAAAAGACGGGCAAGCTCTACCGTTTGCCGACGGAAGCCGAGTGGGAATATGCCTGCCGGGCCGGCACCAAGACCGCCTATTCCTGGGGGGATGACCCCGCCGGCTACGAAGATTATGCCTGGAATGTCGACAATGCCGAGAAGCCGCAGGTGGTCGGGAAGAAGAAGCCGAACGCCTGGGGCCTGTTCGACATGCACGGCAATGTCGCGGAATGGTGCCTCGACCACTACTCGGAAACCGCCTATTCCAAGGCGGCTCCCAACCAGGTTTCGCTCCGGCCGGTGCTGATCCCGGATAACAAGGAATACCCCTACGTCGCGCGCGGCGGCTCCTGGGACGACGACATCGATAAGCTGAGGAGCGCGTCTCGAAGGGCCTCGAATCTCGAATGGAGCATTCAAGACCCGCAGCGCCCTCAGAGCATTTGGTGGCACACCGATGCCACGTTCGTCGGCTTCCGGATCGTGCGACCCTATCGGGAGCAGGCCGATTTGCAGGGGCTCAAGTCAAAGGTCGTGAAAGGAAAAGGGACCCGCTGAGCACCCGAGCGGGTGAAGGGTTCGCGCTGTTTTGGCCTCGTGGATCAGGTTCGGCGGACCGTCCCGGGCGAGTGTTTCGCCCGGATGATTCCGTCGATGGCCTCTTAAGCTGGAGTCGACCGCTATGACCGAAGGGAATTCCAGTCGTCGAGATTTCCTCAAGACCACGACCGCCGCGACGGCGGGGCTGGGGTTCTTGACCAACGCCCATGCCGTCACCAAGAACGACGTGCTCAAGGTCGGGCTGATCGGCTGCGGCGGGCGCGGCTCCGGCGCGGTGGAGAACATCTGCACGGCCGCCGGCACCTCGTTCAACATCAAGATCCACGCCCTCGCCGACGCCTTCGAAGACAACCTGAACAAGTGTCGCGAACGCCTCCAGGGGAACGAGCGCTTCAAGGACAAGATCGACCTGTCCGACGATCGCTGCCATTTCGGCTTCGACGCCTATCAGAAGGTGATCGATAGCTGCGACCTGATCATGCTGGCCACCCCCCCCGGCTTCCGGCCCGGCCACATCGAGGCGACGATCAAGGCCGGCAAGCATCTCTTCACCGAGAAGCCGGCGGGGGTCGACGCCCCGGGGATTCGGAGGGTGCTCGCCGCCCACGACGAGGCCGTGAAGAAGAAGCTGTGCGTCGTCGCGGGGACCCAGCGGCGCCATCAGGCGGTCTACCTGGAAGCGATGAAGCGGATCCACGAAGGGGCGATCGGCTCGATCACTTCCGCGCGGGTCTACTGGAATCAGGGAGACATCTGGGCTCGGAAGCGAGACCCGAACTGGAAGACCGACATGGAATACCAGGTTCGCAACTGGTATCACTATCTCTGGCTCTGCGGGGATCACATCGTCGAGCAGCACGTCCACAATCTCGACGTCGCCATCTGGGCCATCGGATCGCCTCCCATCGGCGCGGTCGGCATGGGGGGGCGACAGGTCCATACCGAGCCGGAGTGGGGGCAGAATTACGACCATTTCGCCATCGACTATGAATTCCCGAATGGGGTTCATGTGATGAGCATGTGCCGGCAGATCAACGGATGCGAGAAGAACGTATCCGAGACGATCACCGGCACGCTCACCG
>CALKTZ010000103.1 GCA_937997355.1 uncultured Planctomycetales bacterium
TCCGTTGGTGATCGGCGATCCGGAGATCCTCCGATCCGCCCTTCGTCTGGTCGGCGGCCGGGCCGAGGTCGTACCCGTCGAGACCCCGGATCGGGTCGTCCCCTCGGCCGATCGCATCCCCTGCCTTGACCCCGCGGACGAGCGGGGACTTCCGCCCCTACGGGACGTGCGTCTCGGCACCGTCGATCCCCGCGCCGGGCGGGCTTCGTACGATTTCTTGCTGGCCGCCATCGACCTCGCGCTGGCCGGACGAATCGACGCCATCACCACGCTGCCGATCAGCAAAAAATCCCTCCAGCTCGCGGGGATCGATTATCCCGGACACACGGAAATCCTGGCCGACCGATGCCGTGCGCGCGATCATGCGATGATGCTCTATCTGGCCACCGGCGAGGCCACCGAGACCTCCAGGCAGGGGCTCGGGGTGATCCATGTCACGCTCCACATGGCGCTCCGAAGGATTTTCGAGCACCTGAACGTGGAGAACGTGCGGAGCAAGATCGAGCTGGCGGATCGTTCCATGCGCCCCCTGACCGAGGGGCGGCCCCCTCGGATCGCGGTCGCCGCGCTGAACCCCCACGCCGGAGAAGACGGGCTCTTCGGCGATGAGGAGCCGACGATCCTGGCCCCCGCCGTGGCCCAGGCCCGCGAGGCCGGCATCGCGGTCTCGGGCCCCTACCCGGCCGATTCCCTGTTCCGCAAGGCGATCGGGGGAGATTTCGACGCCATCGTGGCGATGTACCACGATCAGGGGCATATCCCCTTGAAGGCGATCGGATTCAGCCGGGCGGTCAATGTCACGCTGGGGTTGCCGATCGTCCGCACCAGCGTCGCACACGGCACTGCCTTCGACATCGCCGGCAAGGGGGTCGCCGACCCGTCGAGCCTGATCGAGGCCGTCCGGATCGCCGCCCGGATCGTGGAAGGCAGATCTCGGGGCGAACCATCGCCGAGTGAAAACTCAAGGAATGGGGTAGCCGAGCCCGCGAAGAATTGACGTCAGGGCGATCAGGGGAAGCCCCGTGATCGCGGTCTGATCGTCGGTCTCGATTCGGTCGAACAGGGTGATGCCGGCCGCTTCGAGCTTGTAGCTCCCCGCGCAGTCGTAAGGCCGGTCGCGTTCGACGTAGCGGCGGATCGCGTCGAGGTCGAGGGCTCGCATGTGAAGATTCGTGAGATCGACGTGGCGGATCGTCTGGCCTTGATGGCGGACGACCATCGCCGTGACGAGCTGGTGCGACCGTCCCGACATGGCCTCCAGTTGTTCGACGGCCTTCTCGGCCGAGCCTGGTTTCCCGAAGACCCTGCCCTCCAGGGCGACGAGCTGATCGGAGCCGATGATGGTGGCATCGGGAAGCTCGGCCTCGACGCTCAACGCCTTGCCGACCGCCAGCGCTTCCGCGAGCGATCGGGGGTCGAGCCCCTCCCCCGGGAAGTTTGCCTCATCGAATCGAGGAGCCACGCAACGAAACGGTATCCCAAGACGCTCCAGCAGGATTCGCCGATAGGGAGAGGTGCTCGCGAGGACGAGATTGAGCGTCATGGAGGGACCTCTTCGGTCAACGATTCGCGGCGAGGGGCGTTTTCCGGCGGGATCGGTCGGGAGAACTCTCACATCTCCCAGACCCGCCGCCCCTTCAGGAACATGGTGATGTAGCCATCCTCGCTCACGCGCAAGACCGGCCCGAATTGAGAGGCCGCCAATCCGGCGAGCGTCCTCGCGCCCTGGACCGCGCGGTCGAGTTCGAGGGCCTCGGGGGCGATCCGCAGGATGGCGCCGAACGTGAGGAGCCGGCCGTCGAGGTCGACGACCACCGCGCCGTCGAGGCTGGCGATGGTTTCCAGGATCGCGGGTTCGAGATCGGAGAGGTGCATCCCTCGGACCACATGGTGCAGGGCGTGTTTGGTGCGGCGGGGCGAGAGGTTGTCGGGGTCCTCGGGGTCGTCGGCGACCACCTCGTCATAGATGCGGTCGGTGGCGGCGATCAGCTTCGAGGCCGACTCTTCGGGATTGCGGAGGACGACGAAGAGGGCCCCCTTGCGGGCTTCGCTCAGGTTCAAGGCGGCCTGGAAAAGCCTCTGGGCCAGCTCGGGATGCGACGCGTTGGCGACCGATTCCTTCCAGGCGGCGAATTTCGCCGGGATATCCAGGAGCCGCCATCGAGCATCGCTGTAGCTGAATGCGAGGATTCCGTTGGCGAAGATCTTGATTTCCTGGCTGGGGGTCAGCACCAGGCAGACGTGCCCCCCCGTGCGGGTCGCCTTGGCGTGCGGCAGATAGGTCCTCGGGCAAGGGGTGTCGAGCGGCTCCGGACCTTGCACCATCTCGGCCCATCGCTCGATCCCGACCAGGCGGATCAGGTCGCCGTGGCGGTCGATCAGGAAGAGGGTGTGCACGCCGTCGCAGAGCCGATGGAACCCCTTGAAGGCGGTCAATCGGGCATTGAAGCGGGGAGCGCCCGCCGAGTTCAGGCGGTCGGGGTTGGCCGGATCGTTGTCCGTCCCCAGCAACAGCCCCCCCAGCGACACTCGACGATTCTCGTAGGTCGAGAGCGCCGCGGCCCGGAGCGCCTCCAGGGCGATCGGGACCCTCGTGTGATCGACCGTGTTGAGATAATCGGCGACCATCACGTCTTCCATCTGGAAGTGCAAACGTTCGAGCCGACTGGAAATATCCGGGTCGAAGAGGCCGCGAAAGCGCAGGTCCAGCGACCGGACGATCACCTCGACGAGCCTTCGCTCGGTGGGATGGAAGGGGGTCGGGTTGCCGGATTGGAAGAGATAGCGGCTGCCGAACCAGCGGATTTCGATCGAATAACCGTCCGGGTCGTCGCGGACCTCGAAGAGCTTCTCCATCGAGAGGGGACCCGTGCTCCTCGTGTCCACATCCTCCACGAATTCGAGCAGCCCGTCCGGGAAAAAATGCTCCAAACTTCGACGCAGCAATGTGTTGTAGAGGCCGACGACCCGAAAGACCGAGCCGTCTACGGTCCGGTCGAGATGCCTGGGGAACTTGAGTTCCAGATCCGGGGGGTTCGGTGAATTCATCGTCCTCGGGGGCTCCCTCCGGGGCCTTGCACGGCTCGGCTCAAGCGAGGTGGCAGCTCTGGGCTTCATTTCATTCTAGCTTCGGTCACGCGGGAAGACCGGGCAAAATGCAAGGATTCCACCGGATTTCGATTTTCGGCCGGATGGCTAACGGTGGCTGGTTTCACCCGCGGTCGCGGCAATTCGCGATACCACCCCGCCTCCATAGGCCCGATCGAACGGGAACGCGAGCTTCTGATTGCGACAAAGGAAAATCCGCATCCGACGCGCCGGGACGCCGGATCGTTCGAGGACCCGGTCGCAGATCGGCTCGATGTTCGTGAACCAGGCCCGGAATCCCCCCGGCTCGTTCAGTTTCTCGTCCATCGAGACGAGGATGCCGTCCTGATTCAGCCAGTCGGTCGATCGGCTCCAGAAGGCGAACCCGCGCGCATCATTCGCATTGTAGCAGAGGACCGGCGTCTTCGAGTGCCTCGCGGCATAGCCGAGCTGGCCGCTATCTCGCCAGTTGCCCGTGAACAGGAACGTCCCCGACCGGTCCAGCAGACCTCGACGCTCAAGCTCTCGGGCGACCTCATCCCAGCCGAACGAGTCGAGGCTGGGGTCGACCGCCGCCTTCGAGGGGGTCGTCAGCGCCTTCACCTGCGGATTTTGAGCCAACGAGGGGAACCAATCCATTCCTTGAAGCAGCGTCTTCTGCGCGATCCCCGTCTGCGTCTGGATCCAGAAAATGAACGCGAACACGATCGCCGCCCCCCCCATCGAGGCCAGCCGGAAGCCCGGTTTCACCGGCGACGATCCCCAGGCGAGCCCCAATAAGGGGATCAGGCAGGCGTAACCGATCAACGACCAGTGGGGCAGAATCGGCTTGATGCACGCAATGACCAGGAAGAGGCCGATCGGCACGATCGCGGTGGCGGTGAAAAGCCGACGGCCGATCTCGGCATGGTCCTGGGCGGGCTGAAACATCCCTGCGGGGATGCGCCACAACTCCCGGATCAGGATCCCGATCAGCGGGAGCCAGATCCAGGGAAGCAGATAGGCGATCGGCCCGCCGAGCGCGGCCAGCGGCCCCTCAGGGCGGAACTTGAGCCCGCCGGAGTTGACGGCACGTCCCCCCTGGAATAGGAAGGAGGCCCAGCCGTGTTCGGCGTTCCAGATCAGGACCGGCGAGAAGACGATCAATCCGGTGAGCAGGGCCAGCAGCGGGCCGCGTTTGTTTCTCCAGAGGGCGCGTCGCGTGCCCGGCTCGATGCAGAGGAAGGCGGCGATCCCCGGCAGCAAGAGGATCGCGTGATACTTGCTGAGCATCGCGCAGCCCCAGGCGAGGCCGACTCCCAGCCAGCGCCCCGGGCGTTCCGGCTCTCGGATGGCCGCCGCGAACCGTTCGAGCGTGAGGAGCCAGAAGAAGAGGAGAGGGCCGTCCGGCAAGACGAAGGCGCCGGCGGCCGCCGTGTAATAGGCCGTGATGTTCAGGATCGCGGCGGCGATGAGCCCGGCGCGTTCTCCATGGAAGGAGGCGGTGAGGCGGGCCATCAGGATGGTGGAACCGGCGAAGAGCAGGATGAAACCGAGTCGAACGGCCGGCGCGGAAGTTGCTCCCCCCAGGAGCCGGGGGCCGATCTCCGCCACGAGCGCCATCATGGGGGGATGGTCGAAATAGCTGAGGTCCTGGTGGACGGTGTAGAGGTAATGATAGGACTCGTCGGTCCCCAGCCCGATCGAGCTGGCCCAGATCATCCTCAAGACCAATGTGCCGAGGACCAATGCCACCAGCCGCGAGGCGGAATTCCTCATCCGTGATCGCCTCATTCCCGAAGATTAGCTGACAAGGAATGCTCAGAATGGGCGAGATCATAACGATCCGACCGAATTTAGCGACATCAATCGATGATCGATCGTCCGCTTCGGGCCAGGCCGCCGGATGTCCCGCATCGGGAACGCGTGTCGGATGGGGCGGCACGACTCTCAACGCATCGGTCAACCTTGCGGCTAACCCGGGTTTTGACTAGGATTCCCCGCCCTCCCGGGGTTGTGGTGACCCGACGGGAATGCCGCTCTTTTTCTCCTCGCACGGATGGCCGGGCGTTCGCCGGCCGGTTCAACGAGGCGGAGTTCGGGACGATGCAGAATCGACGGGTCTGGATTCGAGGGGTTCTTGCCACGGGGTTGGGCGGCCTGGCCCTCCAGCAGCTTTGGCGACACGGCCACGACTACGTCTTCGCGGAACAATTCGCCGAGGTGGAGAAGGGCAAGGTCTACCGAGGGGCCTGGCAGAAGCCCTGGCCGATGCGGCGGATCGTCCGCGACCAGAAGATCAAGACCATCCTGGCATTGGCCCATCCCCCCGATCATCCCCTCTCGATCCAGGAAAAGGCCCTGGCGGAAGAACTCGGGATTCGCTGGGTGCATATCCCGATCGTCGATCGCCGCAACGAGGCGAACAGCAAGTCGGTTTCGGACCTGCTGGAAGACGCGGCGAAGGTCGTGGCCGACCCTGCGAACCAGCCGGTCTTCTTCCACGGCCTGAATCGCGCCTCGATGGTCCAGATCGCCTACCGGACCCGCTACTGCGGGTGGAGCCTGGAACGCGCCTTCCAGGAGATTCAAAATACCTTCGGCCTCGTGACGGTCGACCACGGCCCCGACTACCACCACATGGAAGAGTTCTACGAGACGCATGTCCTCCCCAGGCGTCAGGCGGCCCGGTCCGATCGGGACGCCAAGGCCCCGGTTGACGAGCCCGCCCCGACGCCGAAGCAGGCCGCCGGCGACTCCAAGGCCGCCGCGATCCTTCGCTGACGGGCTCCCGATCGCGCGATCCCCCTCGCGAAAAAATCCAGGGATTTTTTCATCCTTGATTCCTGGGCCGACGTACTTAAAATACAAGTTGACCTCAAGGACCGAAAGGTCCTTTTTTTATCTCGCATGAGTGGTCTCAGACACCGGATTCGATTCCGGCCCTGGAGGTTCCTCGATTGAACACACGCCCTGCTCGCGTTGGGGATGTACCGGCAATTTACGACCTGATCCGCACGTTCGCCGACCGTCGCGTGATGATTCGACGTTCCATGGGCGAACTGTATGAATCGATCCGGGAATTCGTCGTGACGACCGATGACGACGGTCGAGTCGTCGGCTGCGCCGCACTCCATGTCTTCTGGGAAGACCTGGCCGAACTCAAGTGCCTCGCGGTCGCCGAACATCTTCAGGGGCAAGGGATTGGTCGAGGGCTCGTGGAGGCGTGCTGGAACTCGGCGAGGGAGCTCGAGATCAAGTCGGTCTTCGCGCTGACCTATTCCGTGGAATTCTTCGGACGTTGCGGATACCACGAAATCGAGAAGTCGGAACTGCCGCACAAGATCTGGAACGAGTGCGTGCGTTGCCCGCTCTTCCCGAACTGCACGGAAGTGGCGATGATCCGCACGTTCGAGCCGGAAACCCAGGCCGCCGATCGGGGGGCGACCGTTGGCTCATTCTTCGAACTGGAGCCGATCGAGCTTTGACTCGGCCCGACGCTCGAAGTTTGGTAAGATTCTACCCATAGAATCGAAATCATCCCACCGACCGGATAGGACTCGAATCGATCCGATCGGCCTCTTTTTTTTGACGACATCCCGAATGAATCCCGATCGCCGACGTTGGATGCTGCGTGGGGGGATCGCGGGCCTGGCGACGTTCCTGCTCATGCTCGCGACCCAGCCGTTTCTCCAGATCGGCTGGGACGAGGGCTACACGCTGGGACGCGAAGCCCGGATCCGGCTCTGGTTGCGCGCGCTGGCGAATCCGCCGGCCTTCGCGGAGTCCTGGACCCCCCCCGGGGAAGAACTGGTCCAGAAGGAAGGGAGCTATCCCCCCCGGAGCGACCAGGTCGACTCGCGCTGGGAATTGCTCTTCGAGCCCAAGGTCGTGCAGTGGTTCTGGCCGTTCGCCCGCGAGGAGCCGCACGGCCATCCCCCATTCTATGCCTGGCTCGGCCTGCTGGAGGACGTCGCGGCCCCGGGGTGGGCCGATCTGCCGCGCGCCCGGCTCGGGCCGATGCTCCTCTTCAGCATCGCGGCCGGGGTGCTCTTCGGCGTGCTCGGCTCCCGATGGGGGCAGTCGGCCGCCTGGGCCGCGCTGGGCGCCTGGGTGCTCCAGCCTCGGCTCTTCGCCGAGGGACATCTCGCCACCTACGACGGAATTCTTACGTCACTCTGGATGCTTGCACTCATCGCGTTCGCGCGCTCCGAGGACTCGGTCTTTTCGAAGAACTCCACCTGGATCTGGCGCGTCTGGTTCGGCATCCTGCTGGGCTGCTCGGCCGCGACCAAGCTCACCGGTTGGTTCCTGCCGATCCCGCTGATCGCCTGGGCGCTGCTCTACCGAAGCCGCAAGGCCGCGGTGACGTTACTCGTGGGGCTCGGGATCGCGACGGTGGTGCTGTTCCTGCTGACCCCTCCCTGGTGGTCCGAGCCGATCTCGGGGGTTGCTCGGTTCCTCCGATCCAATCTGACGCGAGGAAAGACCATCCCGATCTCGGTCCTCTTCCTCGGCAAGGTCTACGAGACGCCGACCGGATCGCTCCCCTGGTACAACACGATCGTCTGGACGGTGTTCGTCGTCCCGGTCGGTTTTCTGATCCTCTCCCTGATCGGTGCGTTCAACACGGGCTTCCGACGCCCTCGCGATCCGCTCGCCCTCCTCTTCCTGGTCAACTGGGGGTTCCTGCTGACGCTCCGGGCGGCACCCCACACGCCGGGGCATGACGGAGTGCGCCTCTTCCTGCCCGCCTTCGGCATGCTGGTCGGCATGGCGGCATACGGGGCGAAGCTTTGCGCGGAGAGTCGTCGTCGCGGGCGCCAGGCGCTCCTCGGGCTGAGCTTGGCCGAGGGGGTCGTCAGCATCGCGATCATGATGCCTGTCCCCCTTTCCTATTATAGTCCGATCGTCGGCATGCTCCCCGGGGCGACGGCGCTCGGCATGGAGCCCACCTACTACTGGGACGCGCTGAGCCCCGAGGCGAAACGCTGGCTCACCGAGAATACCGGCCCCGGCGAGAGCATCCGATTCGCGACCAATCCCCATTCCTGGCTCTACCTGAGACGAATCGGCGAGCTTCCGCAACGCCTGGATGGGGTTGATCCGCCGGGGCGCAGGAAATGGTACGTGATTCAGAATCGGCCCGGCGCCTTCGAGGAGAGCGATCGGGCGATCGTCCGGGAAGCCACGCCCGCCTTCACCGTGAAGAAGCTCGGCGTCCCCCTCATCTGGATCTTCCCGTTCGAGCAGGCAGAACCCTGGCTCCTGAAACGTTCAGCGCCCGGCCATTAGTCGATCGGCCATTCGAGGGACGGGGATCAAGTCGCGGGTTCGGAATCGCCCGCTGAGCAGTGGGCGGCGGAATTGGCCGAGGTCAATGCAAATGGCCGGGCTCCCCGCGGTTTGCGAGGAACACCGGCCATCGTGAACGCTTCGGATCGGACGACGGAATCCGCGTGGGTCCCGCCGTCGACGTGATTAGTGCTGGGCGGAAGCCTGGGGAGCGGCGTAGACCGGGGCGGCGTAGCTCACCGGGGCTTCGTACGCGACGCAAACCGGGGCCGGGGCGCAAGCGGCCTTCTTGTGGCAGCCGAGCTTGATCTTCGGCATCTTGAAGTGGCAAGCCTTCTTGGGGGCGCAGGCGACCGGGGCCGGGGCGCAAACAGGGGCCGGCGCACAGACCGGAGCCGGGGCACAGACAGCCACCGGGGCGGCACAGGCCTTCGGGGCACAGGCTTTCTTGTGGCAGGCTTCGGCGTTGCCGGCGAAGGCCAGGGTGCCCAACAGTCCGCCGAGCACAACCGTCAAAAGATGCATTTTCATCAGAACTGCTCCAGAATCTTGTTCTTGGATGGTGAATTTGTACCTTACGGACCACGCTTGCTATTCCGATTGGGCAAACGCGGAAACCTCAGCAAGCTAGGGTACTTTATACACTAGAACTTGCAACCCCTTGTCGAATTTTTTGTCGTCGTTTTCTCCAAGGCCGGCTCAGAGTGTGACTACGATCTTTGGGTAAATTTTGTTGGAAATGCTTCCCCTCCGGGGGCATGGAATCGATAATCAACACGCGACCACCAAACGAGTTGGACCTTTATTTTCCGAAAGGAATTTCTTCTTGTTGAACGCCGGAGCAGCAGGAACTCGGAAGGTGGGACGGACCGAAGCGGAGACGACGAGCGAAATCACGGTTTCACCGGATTCGGCACCTCCGGCGGGCAGTGCCTCAAGGTTTGATGGACGGCTCTGGCTTTCCACCCTGCTGGTCGCGGCGATTGCCCTCTCGATCCTGATTCCGACGCTCGGGGACCTGGGGCTCACCTGGGACGAGCCGGCGTATCGTTACAGCCAGGTGGTCTCCTCGCAGTGGTGGGAGCAGCTCCTGGCGGCTCGGAGCTGGAATGACGTTCAGCAACTCCTCGACGCCGATGCGCTGATTTACTACTGGCCCTACGGCCGCTTCGGCATCAACTTCCACCCTCCGCTGGCCGGTCAGCTCAACCTGGCCACATATACCCTCTTCGGCGGGATCATGAAGGATTTCCCCGCGAGGCGGATGGCGACGGCGATCGAGTTCGCGCTCACGCTGGCGATCGGCTATCAGTTCCTGGCTCGCCGCTACGGAGGTTGGGTGGGTGCATTGATGGCGGGGTGTTTGCTCTTCATGCCGCGCGTTTTCGGGCAGGCTCACCTGGTCGATACCGACATCCCCGGGATGTTCCTCTGGGTTTGCACGGCACTTGCGTTCTGGAACGCGCTGCACCAGGCCGGCCGGGGATGGCGAATCCTGGTCGGCGTCTTGATGGGGCTTGCGTTCGTGGAGAAGATGGCGGCGGTGACGGTCATCGTCCCCCTGCTGCTCTGGCTTCTCGCCGGTTCGCTCCCCTTCCAATTCTGGCGAAAGTCGGCCCGGCCCGGCCTGATCGACGGCATCGTCACCTCGGTGGCGATGCTGATCCCCCTCGGCCTGGCGTTCCTCGATATCCAGGCGTTGCAGCGGCAACTCCCCCCGCCGGTTTCGATCGACTTCTTCGCCGATCGCCCGGTCGGCCACTGGAACGGGACCATCCTGGCGGTCCCGCTGGCGGTCTGGATCATCCGGCGCATGCTGGGCCGATTTTATCCGAATAGCCCGATCTGGGGTGTCGAGCGCCCCGCGCTCGAA
>CALKTZ010000104.1 GCA_937997355.1 uncultured Planctomycetales bacterium
GAGGAGAATTGACGCTGTCGATGAAGAAGTTCGCGGCGCCTCTCGCCGTGGCCGCCCTGCTGGGTGGTGGCGCATTGTTGATGAGCACCGGTTCCGTTTCGGCCCAGCACGAGAAGGAAAAGGAGGGCGCGGGGCATACGAAGGCCGTGGCCGTCCTGTTCCCCACCAAGGATAGCAAGGCGGGCGGACGCGTGACCTTCACCAAGCAAGGACGAGGCGTCCACGTCCACGCCGAGATCACCGGGCTCACCCCGGGCAAGCACGGGTTCCACATTCATGAGTTCGGCGTCTACTCCGATGACGGGATGGCGGCCGGCGGCCACTTCAACCCTCATAATGCCAAGCACGCCAATCACGACGCGGCCAAGCGGCACGTCGGCGACCTCGGGAATATCACGGCCAACGAGAACGGCAACGCCACGCTCGATCTCGACGACGATCACCTCGCCTTTCACGGGCCGAACTCGATCATCGGCCGAGGAGTGGTCGTTCATGCCAAGGCCGACGATTTCAGCCAGCCGGTCGGCAATGCCGGCGGGCGCGTCGCCGTCGGCACGGTTGCGATCGCCAAGCCCTGAGGCTGACGATCGGGTCGCATGAATCATGGATCTCGGCGGCCGGCTTCCCCTCCCGTCTAAAATTAGATCGCGGGAGGCGGAAGCCCGTTCGTTTCCGGTGGATTCTCTCGAAGGCCCCGACCATGATTCCGTTCTCGATCCTCGATCTCAGCCCCATCCCCCGGGGGAGCACCGCGGCGGTCGCGCTGGGCAATTCCCTCGATCTCGCCCGGCATGCCGAGGGCTGGGGCTACCATCGCTACTGGCTGGCCGAGCACCACAACATGACGGGGATTGCCAGCGCGGCGACATCCGTCGTCATCGGCTTCGTGGCGGGGGGGACCAGGACGATCCGCGTGGGCTCCGGCGGGATCATGCTGCCCAACCATTCCCCGCTGGTGATCGCCGAGCAGTTCGGCACCCTGGCCTCGCTCTATCCGGGTCGCATCGACCTCGCACTGGGCCGCGCACCCGGCACCGACATGGCGACGACCCGCGCCCTTCGGCGAGACCCGGCGTCGGCCGTCGATCAGTTCCCGCGCGACGTTCAGGAGCTGCAAGCCTATTTCGAGCCCGCCGCCCCCGGCCAGAAGATCCGGGCCGTTCCCGGCGAAGGGCTCAGGGTGCCGATCTGGCTCCTGGGGTCGAGCCTCTATAGCGCGCAGCTCGCGGCCGCGCTCGGCCTCCCTTTCGCTTTCGCATCCCACTTCGCCCCCGACCACATGGCACACGCGGTGCAAATCTACCGCGATCGCTTCGACCCTTCCGAAGACCTTCAGCATCCACGCGTCATGCTCGCGGTGAACGTCTTCGCCGCCGAGACCGATGCCGAGGCGCGTCGTCATTTCACCTCGGTCCAGCAGTCCTTCATCAACCTGATGCGCGGGATGCCTGGGCAGGTCCCGCCGCCGATCGACGACATCAGCACCTATTCCAACCCGGCCGAGATGGCCCGCGTCGATCACGCGCTGGTCCATTCGTTCGTCGGTTCGGCGGCAACCGTCGAGGAGGGACTTCTCGCCTTCATCGACCGGATGAAGCCCGACGAGCTGATCCTCACCGGTCACTTTCATGACCACGCCGCGCGCCTCCGCTCGTTCGAGATCGCCGCCGAGGTGCGCGACCGGCTGTCGGATCGGGAGTGACGGGACGTAACGGATCGATTCGATCGGCCTCGCTCAGAACTCTCGCCTGATGTAGTCGTCGACGGCCCGGCAGAAGCCTTCGAGGGTGGCGTCGAGCGGCACGGGCCGAACCTTCTCGGTCGTCAGCTGGGCGAGGGCCGCCCTGTGTTTCCTGTAGAGCGAGGAGGGCTTGAAATCGGGGAACGATCGCTTGTAGATCTTTTTCTTCTTCTGGTCCTTCAGCCCGGCCGTGGTGGAAGTGGTCAGGCTCCCCCCGTTGCTGAGGTGCGAGACGAATTCGTATTCGAACTGGCCGAATGTGCCGGCGATCACGCAGCCGAACGCGTCCCCTTTCGGCCCGGCGTAGGCGTTGAGATAGAGCTCGCCGAATCGGTCGACGTGGACCGCGCCCAGCGACGTGAAACCGAGCTTCGAAAGGGCCTGGTCGATCGGCGTGAGCTTGTCGGCCGGGGCCTGGGGTTGCGGCTCGTCCTCGCCGAGCGCCTTCCCCCAGGCGAAGGCGATGGCATCGAGGAGCCCGACGTTCATCTTCGACCAGTCGGCACGGCGGAAGACGGCCCGCTCGGTTCGCAGGATGATGTCGTCGCCCGGAGGGGCCGCCAGGGCCTCGCCGACCTTCTGCCCGACCTGATCGATCATCTCGTCCCACTCGCGATTGCCGGCCTCGTCCCGCTCCTGAACCGCCATGGTTTCCCAGGGGCCCCTGGCGAACCTCCGGCGAAACACCATCATCGCCGTCGTCATCGCCTGCCCCTTCGCCGTGGCGACCGCCTTCCCCTTGACGCGCGGCAGGGCCTTTTCGTCGGCAAACCAGGCGGTTTTTCGGGCGAGCTCGACCACCGCGCGGGCGTCTTCCTCGCTGGGCACTTCGAATGTCGGCCTGGACTCGGTGATCTTCCGGGCGATCTCCATCGCCGCGAGGAAATCGGCGGGTTTTCCCGGGATCGATGAATGAGAGAGCAGGAATGTGCCCCGATCGCTCAAGGTGCCGAGATGGCGCTGTCGGCCGGCCTCCCGGGTCTTCAACTCCGCATCGGACTCGTATTCATAGTCTTCCTCGGGGTTCGCCGCCGAAAGGAACTCGATCGTGGTCCCGGAGGGAGCCTTTTCAAGCGACTGGGCGATTTTCAAGTAGGCCGACGCGCGCGGTCCCGGCGGATTCCAGCCCACCTCGACATGCGTGCGGCCTGGCTGCCGATGAATCTTGACCCAGTGCGGCAGCCGGGGCGTCGCCAATCGAGTCGCCGAGGGGACGGTGACGGCGAGGTCGACCTCGGCGTCGGTGTCGCAGAACCAGGAGAGGAGCCAGATCAGCGCGAGGTCCGAGGCGGGAAGCTCGACCGGCCCTCCTTGGATCGGCTTCGCGACCGGGGCCAATCCGGACATGCATCGAAATCGTTCGAGCTGCTGGGCCGATTCCGAGGCCGGCTCGGCCTTCTTGGGTTTCTTGTCCGCGGGCATGACGGTCCTCCCCAGGTCGATCGGACCCGGTTCCACGCGAGCGGTCCGATCGATGATATGAACCGTGATATTTTAGCGGGGTACACATGAAGAAGAAAGAAATACGTCCGGAATGAAAAACGGGGCTTCTTCGGCCTCCCCGGCAACGTCGCCCGGAAGGCCGAGAGCCCCATTTGTACGCGTTCGGAGCTGCCGTCGCTCAGGCGGCGCGGCGGAGCCTGCGTAAGGCGATCCCCGCCAATCCGGCGACGACGAGGCCGATGCTCGCCGGCTCGGGGACGGCGGCGGCCTCGATCGCCTGGGCGATCACCGCGTAGCCTGCCTGATTGGGATGGACGTCGAAGTTGCCGATGTTGGTCAGTTCCAACTCCCGGCCGACGAACGGGGTCTTGAGGTCGACGTACGACGCCCCGAAGTACGCGGCATCCTGGGCGATGATCGAGTTGAGCGCGTCGATGGCCAGCCCGTAGACGGCGAACGAAGGCCCGAGCACGGCGAAGGGATCGGCGTAGCCAGGGAGCAGGATCTTCGCTTCCGGGGCGAGGGTTTTGATCTCGGTGAGGGCGGTCAGGTAATTGGATTGGATCATCGCGAGGGCGGCCTGGACCATGACCACCTGCTCGGGGAAGGTTGCCGCCTGGAATGCCGGGGTCGCCGCCAGGTACTGGAGGTCGTTGCCGCCGAAGAGGAGCGACACGTAGTCGATCGATCCCCCGCCGGCATGGATTCCGGCGATGGTCGCCAGCATCTGGTCATTCTGCGAGACCGAGGTGTCGGTGTAATTCAGGTTCCCCTCGGGCCATCGGACGGTCCAGCCGGGGGGCGAGATGGTGTCGTAGAAGCTGCTCGCGAGCTCGCCGCTGATCGCCAGGTTGGCGACCATCGGGCGAACCCCGTTGACCTGACCGAGATAGTCGGCGAGTCGCTTGACGAATCCCTGGTCGGCATGGGAGGGGACGAGCGAGCTCGGGGTCGTCGGGTCGATCCCGAAGGTGAACGAGTCGCCGAGCGCCAGATAATAGGAGGTGCCCGCGGAGGCCGCGGGGATTGCGGCGAGCGTCAGCAGCATCGCCAACGCGAGCGAGGTCAAGCCGGCCGGCGCGAACCGCGCGGCCAATCCTGGGAATCCCTTCATGGAGCCATTCCTTTGGAGTCGATTGGTCGAAAAATACAGGATGGATGAGGAGGGCGTTGCCCGCTCGGCGACGATGCCGAGTCGTCGAAAATGGGACGATCGCGGGGCGACCGGGCCGGCAGCGAGGCTAACCTTGCGCACACCTCCCCCCTAACCCCCGTTCCCTCTCTTCCGGAGAGTGGCGGGGTTCGAGCATGTCCCTCAACCTCTTGTGAACGGACCTTCCGGAAAACCGGACAACTCGGCTCGTTTCTTTTGGAAAACTCATTCTTCGGCGCGAGAGGGTGTGGCTTGACGGGCCGAATCCACGGCCCCCATACTCCAGGTTCCTGGGATCGACGATTGGCCTCGGGCTGGTGGCGAGAGGGAGGAACCTTGGAGCCGATCGAAGCTTGGATCTCGGCCGCGAAGGATGGAAAGGCGGACGCGCTGGGAAAGGCCCTGGAGTCGTTCCGCGGGTATCTGCTGGCCGTCGCTCGGCGGGAGATGGAGCCCGACTTGCTGGCCAAGGGGGGGGCCTCGGATCTGGTCCAGGAGACCTTCCTGGAAGCCTATCGCGACTTCGAGCGATTCGAGGGGGGAGACGCGGAGGCCCTTTGCGTTTGGCTGAGAGGGATCTTGATGCACCGCCTGGCGAACTTCCGGCGTCATTTTCGGGAGACCGAGAAGCGGCGGATCACGCTGGAGGTTGCGCTTCCCGCGCGGGAAACCTCCGAGGGCCGGGAGTTCTCGGACCGAGGCCCGACTCCGAGCCGGGCATTGGAGCAGAGTGAGCGATCCAGGATGCTCCAGGATGCGATGGGACGATTGCTGGAAAAGCACCGCATCGTCCTGGTGCTCCGGCATGAAAAGCGGCTCACCTTCGGCGAGATCGGCCTGCAACTGGGGATCTCCGAGGAGGCCGCCCGCAAGCGATGGGGACGCGCCCTCGAACGGCTGCGACAGGATCTGGAAGGGACCCATGGAAGTCGATGAGTCGGGATCAATCGACGACCGGAAGCTGGCCGCGCTCTTCGCCTACGAGGCTGGCCTGGCCGTGGGCGAGGCCGATGGGCCTGGGCTCGGGGCGGAGCCGGAACTCGACCATGAAATGGCCGGGCTCCGCGAGTGCGTCCGGCTGCTGGAGGAGGTGCTGCCGCCGAGGTCCGGGCCGATCTCGAAGGCCCCGGATGGACCCGACTCGGCGACGGCTCGCGAGCGGATCGGCCGGTTCGAAGTGCTCGGCGAGCTGGGACGCGGCGGTTTCGGGGTGGTGCTTCGGGCCTTCGACCCGGCCCTGAAGCGGCAGGTGGCACTCAAGGTGCCGCGCCCGGAGTTCCTGGTCCATCCCGAGGGGAAGCGGCGGTTCCTGCGGGAAGGCTGGGCGGCCTCCCGGCTCGAACATCCGAACATCGTCCAGGTCCTGGAAGCCGGGGAGGCCGGGCCGATCGGATACATCGCCTCGGCGATTTGCGAGGGGCCGAGCCTGGCGGCCTGGCTGGCGAACCGGGCCGAGCCGGTCCCCGCGCGGATGGCGGCCCGGCTGCTCGCCTCGCTCGCCGGGGCGATCGCGCATGCCCATGCGCGAGACGTCCTCCACCGCGACCTCAAGCCGGCCAATATCCTCCTCCAGGGGGCGGATTCGGAGACCCCCGCCGCCGTCTCGTCGAATGCCCTGCCGTTCGTTCCCCGCCTCTGCGACTTCGGGCTGGCCAAGCTGCTCGACCAGGCGGCCGACGACACCCGAACCGCCCCGGTGATCGGCTCCCCCCCCTACATGGCACCCGAGCAGGCCGACGGCCGCCTCGACCGGATCGGCCCGGCGACCGACATCTACGGACTCGGGGCGATTCTCTATGAGTTGCTCACCGGACGCCCGCCGTTTCGCGGAGAGAACAGCCTGGAGACGATCCGCCTCGTGCTGGAGGACGATCCCCCTTCACCCCGGTCGCTCCGCCCCGGCCTGCCGCGCGACCTGGAAACCATCGCCCTGAAATGCCTGGAGAAATGCCCGGCCGATCGCTACGCCTCGGCGGCATTGCTTGCCGACGAACTAGGCCGTTTCCTCGACGACCGGCCGATCGCGGCCCGGCCCGCCGGGGTGCTGCGGCGCTCGGTGAAGTGGGCGAGGCGACGGCCGGCTCAGGCGGTGTTCGGCGGGTTCCTCCTGCTCACGGCCCTCGGCGCGGCGGGGGCGCTCGTCGGCGGGCAATGGTGGCAGGCCCGGCAGAACGCCCGGCTCCGGGAGGTCAACGATCGCCTCGAAGCGACCAATACGCAGCTCGGACAGGTCAACGATCGCCTCGAAGCGACCATCGCCCGCGCCGAGCAGACCGACCGCGACGCCAGGCATCGTCTGTTCGGCAGTCTCGTCAAGCAATCTCAACTCGCCCTGGATGACGGGCATGAAGAGCTGGCGTTGGACCTCCTCAAATCGGTGGCCGATATCCGGACACCGCCCGCCGAGGAGATCGGCTTTTCCTGGTCGCACCTCGATCGGCGGATTCGGTGTCGGCTCTCGGTCCTGGCGAAAGGTCACCGGCCGGTCTTCTTTGTCCAGGCTTCTCCCGACGGCAAGACCCTGGCGGCGTTCCATGACCAGGGCCCACTCATCCTCTGGGACATGGCCGGTGGCGAGCCTCGGGGGAGCGCGGCCGGCCCGATCCAGCACTTCCGAGGGATCGCGTTTTCGGCCGATTCCCGGACCCTGGCGGTCTCGCATCACGATGGCCTGCCCCGAGTCTCGTTCTGGGACGCCTCGACCGGACAGCCCTGGGGTGCCCGCCTGACGACCCGGAGAAGCCTCACGGACCTCTACCTTTCCGACGACGGCCGGACCCTGGCCGGCATTCCCCACACCGCGACTCTTCCCGAGCACCGGCTCTATTACTGGGACCTCTCGGCCGGACCCGGCGGGCCGATCACTCCCCTCGACGAGCGGGCGGGCGCGGCCCGGCTGGGCTTCGACCGGGACAATCCGACGCTCCGCCTGATCGCCGATGCCCTCGACGGCAAGCCGGTCGAGCCCCCGGCGTCGATGCCCGGGATTCCGCGAGGCGTGGAGTTCACCGCCGATTCCGAGATCGTGGTGACAAGCCTCGGCGGCCCATCGATCGAAATTCGCGATCGCTCGATGATCCATGCGGCGTCGAGCATCCCGTTCGGGCCGCTGGCGTATACCCTCTCCCCTCCCCTTTCGAAGCCGGCCCATCCGGCGTCTGTGCCCGACTGGGAGGTTCGGATTGAAAGGCTTCATAAGCTGGCACCTCCGGGCCGCCGAGAGCTGCCGTTCCGCAGGCTCGATAGTTCCGGGGTCCCGTTGCGCTTCAGCTCACGCGGGGACAAGCTTGCGATCCGGGGGGCTGATGCAACCGCACAACTCGTCGACCTGGCGACCGGCGGAGTGACCATGCTCGACCTGGAGGCCAATCTCACGGCCGTTAATTTCTCCGCCGATTCCCGGGTCCTCATCCTGGGAGGTTTCGACGGCCGAATTCGGCTCAGGAACCTTCAGCCCCCGGAGGAGCCCTCCTCGTTCCAGGTGCATCCCAAGCAGCCGGATCTCGAGGAGGTCTGGGGGTTGTGCTGGTCGCCCGATGGCAAATTTCTGGCCACCGCGAGCGACGACGGCGTGATCCGGGTCTGGAGCTTCGATCCGGAATCCGACGCTCCACCCCGTCAAATCGCGTCGATGGAAGGGCACCGGGCGCTGGTGACTTCGGTGAACTGGAGCCGAGACGGGAAGACCCTGGTCTCTTCCGGATACAATCCCCCCGACGTCCGGGTCTGGGATGCCGCCACCTGGACATGCCGCGCGGTCCTCACAGGGCATCGCAAGATCATCCGACAGGCCGCGATCGGGCCCGACGGCCGGGCGATCGTCTCCGGGGGAGATGACGGGGCGATCCGGATCTGGAGTGCCGGCCACCCGGAGGTTCGCCGAGATCCGCTCCCGGCCCATGCCGGGTCCGTCAGTTGCGTCGCGTTCTCCCCCGACGGCAAGACCTTCGCCTCGTCGGGGCGCGATGGAGTGGTCGCGCTCCGAGATCCCGCCGATGGCCGCGTGATCCATTCCTGGGAGATCGAGACGGCCGCCTCCGCAATCGCCTACTCGCCGGACGGGACGCGACTGGCCTGCTCCGACTCGCTGGGGACGATCCGCGTGTGGGATCTGGGCGATCTCCCCGGCCTCCCCCCGTTGATCCTTCAAGGCCATGCCCGATGGGCACAATCCCTCGCGTTCTCCCCCGACGGCAAGACCCTCGCCTCCGGCGGATTCGATCAGACCGTGCGGATCTGGGACCTCGGCACGGGGCAGGAATTGCTGGCCCTCGCCGGGCACACGAAACGGGTGAACGGCGTCGCATTCTCTCCCGACGGCAAGACCCTCGCCTCGTGCGATCACGCCGGGGTCGTGAAGCTCTGGCGCGGCGACCCTCGATGATCGGCCGGACTGCTGTGTCTGACGTTTGTCGTGGAATCCCCTTGCGGCGGGCCGGATGTGGACAATATGATCGGGTCGTCGGCGAATACCCGGGAGGTTCGGATCCGCATCGCCCGAGACGTCCTTCTAGCCATGGAGTAGCAGCGTATGAAGAATTCCCATTTCCATCAACGCGTCGGGGTGAGATTGTTCGCGGCGTTGATTTGCGGTTGCATGGGCCTCTCCTCCGCCGCGCAGGCCCAGGTGAAGCTGGAGCAGAAGTATCCGCCGGGGCGGAGCCTCAAGCACAAGACGAAGATCAGGACGCAGCAGGTGCTCACCCTCAACGGCATGGCGATCGAGACCGAGGCCAAGGAGACGATCCTGACGGCCGAGTCGATCGGCAAGGCGGGGGAGGATTCGACCACCCCCCTGTCCATCAAGATCGAGGGCTTGAAGGCCGAGATTTCCCTCCCCGGCGGCCTGAACGTCAACTTCGACTCGGCGGAACCGAACGCCAAGATCGAGCCCCCTCAGCTCGCCTTCCTCGGCGAGGTCTTCCGGCTGGTCAGCGACGTGAATTTCAAGATCGTGCTGGACAAGGACAACAAGTTCAAGGCGGTCGAGGGGACCGAGGCGATCCGCGAGAAGGCCGAGAAGCTCAGCGAGCCCGGCAAGCTCTCGGTGATGGGGAGGCTCGGCCCCGATCGGCTCAAGATGAACTTCGAGCAGGCCCAGGCCAAGATCCCGGACATCCTGGTCCGGCTCGGCGATACCTGGGAGCGCACCGAGGTCCTCGAGCTCGAAGCCGGCCAGACCTTGACCTTCCGCAAGAAATACGAATATCTCGGGACCGAGAAACAGGGGGGCAAGACCCTCGACAAGATCGGCGTGAAGACGACCGAGGTCAAGTATGCCCAGGACCCCGCCGTCCCCACCCCCCTGAAGGTCGCCGACAGCAATCTCAAGGTGGATTCCACCTCCGGCACGATCCTGTTCGACCGCGAGGCGGGCTATACAACACTCGACTCGAGCAACACCCGCATCAAGGGGACCATCGATTTCACCGCCGGGGGGCAGAAGCTCCCGGGCGAGCTCGACCTCACCTTCGAAATCGAGTCCGAGGTTCAGCCCCCCGCCAGATGAAACGGCCTCCCGCACGCGGCGGTGCCGCGCTCGGCGGGGGCCTCCCGACCCCGCCGAGCGGCGTCACTTCTGCTTCTTCGATGGGAATTTCTTGTCGAGCTCTGCCCAGGTCTTCTGGAATTGCGGGGTCGCGAGCATCTTCTTCCAATCGGGGCTCTCGCGGATGCGGTCGAGGTCGGTGAAGCCGGCCCCGACGGCGTCGTTCAGCGCGCCGGTGGTCTCCTCGACTCGTAGCGACATCGCCTGCTGGGTGGCCTCGGTGAAGTAGATCTCGGGGGCGATGGCCTTCTCCTCGTCGTTCAGCTCGCTGTAATAATCGCGGATGGTCCGGAGGTAATTCGAAGCGCTCAGCGAGGAACGATACGCCTTGGCCAGGTCGGTCTTCGCCAGGGCTT
>CALKTZ010000105.1 GCA_937997355.1 uncultured Planctomycetales bacterium
ATCCGGCCTGTTCCGGCAACCTGGAGCCGGATTGTAAACGATCCTCACGCGGCGGGTGTATCCCCTGGACTCCCGAGGCAAGTCCGATCACACTGGCTATGTTTCCCGCCTATCGATCATTGAGCAGCATTCCAGACGCGGTTCTTATTATTCCCATGAGGTGGTTGGCGATGCTTCGAGGTCAGCGTGAAATTCGATCTCTCGTCCTGGTCGTCGGAGTTGCCCTGATGCCGATCGGGGCCGCCCCGCTTGCCATGGCCGCGGATCCTCCCAAGGTGACGCCGGCCGCTCCGGTTTCGCCATCGGACGCGGCCGTCAAGTTGCCGGCTCGCTATCCGGATGCGTCGGCTCATCGTCCGACCCCGATCCCCGATCGAATCATCCTGACCTGGGCGGGCGACCCCTCGACCACCCAGGCCGTCACCTGGCGGACCTCGGACGAGATCACGCGCGGGATCGCCCAGATCGCGCCGGCTCTCGACAACGGCCGCGACATCCTGCCGGCCGCCAGGACCGAGGTTGCCAAGACGACGGTCCTCGAAACCGACCTGGGCAAGGCGGCCTATCACTCGGTCGAGTTTCGTGATCTGAAGCCCGCCTCCCTCTATGCCTATCGAGTGGGCGATGGCGAAAACTGGAGCGAGTGGAGTCACTTCCGCACTGCCCACGCCCCTCGCGAGAGCGATCCCGAACCCTTCTCCTTCGTCTATTTCGGCGATGCCCAGAACGACATCAAGTCCCTCTGGTCTCGCGTGATTCGCCAGGCCTATTCCGATGCCCCGAAGGCGCGTTTCCTCATCCACGCCGGGGATCTCGTGACGACCTCGAACAGCGATGCGCTCTGGGGCGAGTGGTTCGGCGCCGCGGGCTGGATCAATGCCAACGTTCCGGCCGTTCCGGTCCCGGGAAATCATGAATATATCCGGCCCAGGGATGCGCAGGGGAAAACGATCCCCAACTCCAAGGGACGATTGACGCGGCACTGGCGGCCCCAATTCACCTTGCCGACCCACGGACCGGCCGGGCTCGAAGAGACGGCGTACACCTTCGACTTTCAGGGGGCTCGGATCGTTGCACTCAACTCCAATGAGCAGCACGAAGAGCAGGTGAAATGGCTGGAACGAGTGCTCCAGGAACGCCCATCAACGTCGCGCTGGACGATATTGACCTTCCATCACCCGATCTATTCGACGGCCAAGGGGCGAGACAATGCCGAGCTTCGCAAGCTCTGGCAGCCGACGTTCGATCAATATGGCGTCGACCTGGTCCTCCAGGGGCACGACCATACTTATGCCCGGATGGGGCCGCGCTTCGCCGAGAATCTCCCCAGCGGGCTCAACGTGCGCGACCGGCACGCCGGCACGGTGTACGTGGTCTCGGTCAGCGGTCCCAAGATGTACAACCTGGAACGCAATCCCGAGATGCGCCGGGCCGCCGAGGATACGCAGATGTTCCAGATCGTGACGGTCGACGGTCAATCACTCCGATATGAAGCGAGGACCGCGACCGGCGTCCTTTACGACGCGTTCGAGCTTCGGAAACGGCCGGGGCAGCCCAACGAATTCATCGACAAGGTCCCGGCGGGTCCCGAGCACCTTCGCCCCGCCAAGCCCAAGCCGGCGGAGGTCAAGGCCGCGGCCGTGGGCGGCCGGTGAAATCAAATCCTGACGACTGGCGAGATTCAAAACCAGCCGACTCTCGCGAGTCGATCGCGGAATCTCGCCAGGAGCTCCGCCATCTCGGGGCGGCCGGAGAGGTCGTGGGATTCGGATGGATCGTTTTCGAGGTCGAAGAGTTGTTCCTGGCCGTTGGCCAGGCGAATGTAAACATGGCCCTGCCCCACGAGTGACCGCATCGGCCCCCACTGCACCGGCGTGAGCACGTTCTTGGGGGGCTTGGGATTTTTCTCGAGCTTGAGCCAGGTTTCCGAGAGGATGAGATCCTCGGACGGATCGAGCCCCTGCGACTCGGGGGCGATTCGATCGCCGAGTCGACTGGCCGTTTTCGGATCCCAGTAGCGAGCCAGCGAACGTCCGGGGAACGGTGATTTCTCGGCCATGCCCACCATGTCCGCGATCGTCGCCGGAACGTCTCTCAGGGTTACGGGGGGATGAACGCGCATCCCGCCGATCGCCGCGCGGGCCTTGCCCGCCGGCACGATCATCAAGGGGACGCCGACCAGGGGACGGTAGAGGCTGTTGCCGTGCAGGTCGATGCCATGCTCGCCGAATTGTTCGCCATGATCCGAGGTGATGATGACCGTGGTGTTATCGAGGGTCCCGGTCCGTTCGAGCTCGGCGAAAAGCTGACCCAGGCGGAAATCCAGATAGGTGAGGCATGAGTCGTAGGCATCGCTGGCGGTCTGGCGTTGTCCCCTGGTGATCTTCTGGCCGCGCATGGTGTGCCACTGTTGAAGCAAGGGCAGATCCTCGTTCCGAGGCGGCTCGAAGCCCGCGCTCGACCCCTCGGGATCGAAGACGATATAAGGGTCGTGTGCGTCATAATAATTGAGGAACGCGAAGAACGGCCGGGAAGGTTCGTGGCGATCTCCGAGCCAGGACAGGAATTCTCGATTGACTCGGCCCGCATCCTTGCGCCCCCCGATGACCCCCTCTCGTGTGTGAAACGCCGTGTGGCTGGCGCGGAGTAGCCGTTGGCCGATCTCGGCGTTCCTGAGCACCTCGAAGAGCGAGACCGAGTTGCGTTCGGAGTAATCCTCATAGTGCATGAAACCCCGGCCCAGCCCATACCAGGAATTGCAGAAATAGGTATTGG
>CALKTZ010000106.1 GCA_937997355.1 uncultured Planctomycetales bacterium
CTCGATGGGTGGGCCGCCCAAACCCTCCGCGACCGACCCCGCCACCCCCTGCCGTACCCTCTACACCAAGATCTACCGGCTCAACCTCCCCGGCTTGCTGCGGACCTTCGACTTCCCCGATCCCAATGCCTCCAGCGCGAAGCGAGACCAGAGCACGGTGGCGCCGCAGGCCCTCTTCCTGATGAATCATCCGTTCGTGCTCGCCTCGGCGAAGGCGCTGACGGAGTATCCCGATGTCGTCGCCGCCGGTGGCATCGATGCGAAGCTCGAACGGATCTACGCCCGGCTCTTCGGCCGCACTCCCAACGCCGACGAGGTTTCGCTGGTGCGCGAATACCTCAAGGGGAATGGCGACCCCAGGGCCGAGGCCGCCGCGTGGCAATCGCTCGCCCAGGCATTATTCATGGCCAATGAGTTCGCCTTCGTGGATTGAGCCGATGAGAGCCAAAGCGAAAATGGGACTGGCTCGAACCGAGGAACCCAAGCGAAAACGGGACTGGCTCGTCGGTACTCCGCGTGCCTGTCCCATTTTTCGCGGGGCCGTGCGGTGAGCCCAGCAAGGGAGACCTTCGGTCGTCGGGTTCGGCATGGTCTTCGTCGATTTCGCCCGATCGGATATGATGGCGTCCGATACCGTTCGGATGGGAAACGACGCGAAGCCGACGCAGCTTCCTTGAGATCATTCGACCGACCGAACCCAGGAAATCATCCATGACCGATCCTTCCACCGAGATCGAGCCTGCCCCGAAATCTCCGCCGCCGCTTCCCCCCGACGACATGACCGCACCGCCGCCATCGGCCGCGCCGACGAAGACGGGGGAGCGGCTCGTCTCGATCGACGCCCTGCGCGGCTTCGACATGTTCTGGATCATGGGGGCGGACAAGCTCGCCCGCACCCTCTGCGACTGGTGGGGGACGCCGGAGGCGAAGCAGTTCGGCGAGCAGTTCGAACACGTGCAGTGGGAGGGCTTCCATTTCTATGACCTCATCTTTCCCCTCTTTATCTTCGTCGTGGGGGCGGTGATCCCGTTCTCGCTCAGCAAGTATCGGGTGGGGGATCGGGCCGGGGCGGCCGTCTATTTCCGGATCGTCCGGCGCGTGGCCTTCCTGTTCTTGTTGGGCCTCCTGTTCAATAATCTCTTGCAGTTCCCGCCGCTCGATCAGTTCCGGGTGATGGGGGTCTTGCAGCGCATCGCCCTCTGCTACGGCGCGGCATCGATTCTCTATCTCCTGCTCGGGACCCGAGGCCGGGGCATCCTCTTCGTCGCGATCCTGCTGGGCTACTGGGGACTCTTCGCGTTGGTCCCTTCCCCCACGTCTCACACGAAGGGGGATTACACGAGGGAAACCAACCTCGCCGGCTACATCGACACTCACTATCTCCCCGGCAAGCCGTACACGGTTTACGGCGACAACGAAGGGCTCCTCTCCACGATCCCCGCCATCGCCACGGCCCTGCTCGGCGTGTTCGCGGGGGAATGGCTCCGCTCGGTCCGGTCGGGCTGGGCCAAGGTGGGGGGGCTCCTGCTGGCGGGGCTGATCTGCCTGGGGATCGGCTACGGCTGGGGGAAATTCTTCCCGATCATCAAGATCCTCTGGACCAGCTCGTATGTGCTCGTGGTGGGGGGATGGAGCCTGATCCTGCTGGGGCTGTTCTACGCGATCATCGACGTGCTCAAGCTTCGGGCCTGGGCATTCCCGTTCGTCGTGATCGGCATGAACGCGATCACGATCTACTTCCTCCCCAAGATCATCGACTTCCAGGACATCTCGGTGTTCTTCCTGGGGGGGCTCGCCAAGCTCGCCGGGAATCCCGCGGGGGTGGCGCTGGTCGTCGCCGGCATGCTGCTGGTGAAATGGCTGCTCCTGCTCTATCTCTACCGCCGGAGAATCTTCCTGCGGCTCTGATCCTGATGAGGGGCTGATGCGTTCGGCGGTGGTCTCTTGATCCCGCCGAAACGGCCGACCGAAGGTTTCACATCCTTCGCATCGGCCCACGGCAACCAAACTCCCCCCCTTACAAAGGGGGGGATCAGGGGGGGTGGATGAAGCCATGCCGATTCCTCGAAGAACTCCCCCCTGTGTCCCCCCTCCGAAAGGGGGGACGTTTTTTGATACGCTTATGCCGTTGTGTGTTCGGTGCGGGGCTCCCGTCTCCATGCCCGCGAAAAATGGGACAGGCACGTCACTTTGTTCCGAGCCAGTCCCTTTTTCGCTCCGGCTGTCCGTAGCCAACCGCACCGGCCTTTCCAGGTCTGATCCAATCTCGGAGGCTCCATCGATGCCGTCGCCGTTCCCCGGGATGGACCCTTATCTCGAAGGTTCGCTCTGGACCAGTGTCCACACGGCGCTCGCGGTGCAACTCGTCCATGTTCTGAATCCGCTCCTGCTCCCGCGTTACTTCGCGTTCGCCTCCAGGCGGATGGTGCTGGAGATGCCGCAGGAGCCGGACATCGCGATCGGCGATGTCTATCCCGATGTCGCCGTGCTCCGGGCCAGGCCGAAGGATGAGCGCGCGAGCCCGCCGGTTGCCGGCGGATCGGCGATCGCGGCGCCGGTGCGGATGGTGAGCCTCCTCCCCTCGCGGGTCCCTCATGTCACGGTGGAGATCCGCGACGTGGAGAATCGGCAACTCGTCACGGTCATCGAGATTCTCTCGCCGACCAACAAAAGGAAGGGGCGAGGGTTCAACGAGTATCAACGACGGCGCGAGCAAATCCTCCTCGGAGCCGTCCATTTGATGGAGATCGACTGGCTCCATCAAGGCCGGAGGATTCCGCTCAAGGGGGAGTTGCCCCCGACCCCCTATTTCGTCTTCCTAACCCGGACCTGGGATTTCCCGATCACCGAGACATGGCCGATCGCAATCGACCAGCCGTTGCCGGTCGTCCCGGTGCCCTTGAGGGAGGGGGAGGAGTCGATCGCGATCGACCTGGGTCAGGCGCTCACTCGGGTGTATGATGATTGTTGCTTCCGGCAGGTCATCGACTACGCCAGGCCTCCCGAGGTGCGGCTTCCGGCCGAAGAGGCTGCCTGGGTCGACGCTCATCTCCGGTCGGCCGGATTGCGGAGCTAGGCCGAGGCCAATCGATTTCTCGAAGAGGGTTCCATCATGTCCGAACGGTCGATGAACGAAGATCCCCGGCGAGACCCGACCCTGACGCGCCGGGACTTGCTGACGCGCGGCGGGATGGGCTTCGGCATGCTCGGGCTGGCGGGGGTGCTGGCCGACGACCGCCGGCTCGTGGCCGCGACCCCGGAGCCGGCGGCCGGCGCGGCCTCGGCCCCGCGCGCGCTCAACCCGCTGGCCCCCCGGCCGCCGCAGTTCCCCGGCAAGGCGAAGCAGGTCGTCCATCTGTTCATGAACGGCGGGCCGTCGCACATGGACCTGTTCGACCCCAAGCCGATGCTCACCAGGTATCACGGCAAACCCCTCCCCAATCCCAACCTGCGCACCGAGCGGAAGACCGGCGCCGCGCTCGGCTCGCCGTTCAAGTTCCGCAAGTATGGCGAGAGCGGCATCGAGGTGAGCGAGCTGTTCGCGCACACCGCACAGGCCCACATCGACGAGATGTGCGTGATCCGCTCGATGCACGCCGAGGTCCCCAACCATGAGCCCTCCCTGATGCTCATGAACTGCGGCGACGGCCGCCAGCAGCGGCCGAGCTTCGGCGCCTGGGCGACCTACGGCCTCGGCTCGGAGAACCAGAACCTCCCCGGCTTCATCGCGATGTGCCCGGGGGGCTACCCGGTCGTCGGCATCCAGAACTGGCGATCGGCATTCCTCCCCGGCGCCTACCAGGGGACCTACATCGACACCAAGCACACCGAGATCGACAAGCTCATCGAGAATATCCGCAACCCCTCGGCGGGACCGGCCGAGCAGCGACGCCAGTTAGACCTGGTGGCGAAGCTCAACCGTCAGCATTCGCTCGACCGCGCGCAAGACCCCGCCCTGGAGGCGCGGATCCAGTCGTTCGAGCTGGCCTACCGCATGCAGGGGGAGGCGGCCGAGGCGTTCGACATCAGCCGGGAGCCGGAATCGATCCGCGAGATGTACGGACCCGGCACCCAGGCCCGGCAGCTCCTCATCACGCGTCGGCTCATCGAGCGAGGGGTGCGCTTCGTGCAGGTCTGGAGCGGGGCCGGCCAGCCCTGGGACAACCACGATTCGATCGCCCCGGCCCTGCGCAACCTGGCCGGCGAGTGGGACCGCGCGATCGCCGCGTTCCTCACCGACCTCAAGCAACGCGGGCTCTTCGACAGCACCCTCGTGATGTGGGGGGGCGAGTTCGGCCGCACGCCGGTCGCCGAATTGCCTTCGCTCTCGGGGCGCGATCACAATCACTACGGCTTCACGATGTGGCTGGCCGGCGGCGGGGCCAAGGGGGGCTACGTGCATGGCGCGACCGACGAGTTCGGCTTCGCGGCCGTGGAGAACAAGGTCCACGTCCACGACCTCCACGCCACGGCCCTCCACCTGCTGGGCTTCAACCACGAGACCCTCACCTATCGCTACGCGGGGCGAGACTTCCGCCTCACCGACGTCCACGGCCGCGTGGTGAACGAGCTGATCGCCTGAACCGGGAGAGCCTGCCATGTCGAGCGTCTTGTCGGATCGCGATCAATCGGCCGGCGGCGATTCCGGCTCCGGGGATGGCGCCATCCCCCCCCGCCCCCTGGGACGCACCGGCTATTCGCCGACCCTCTTCGCCCTCGGCGGCGAGGGGGTATTGCGAACCTTCGGGCGGGAACGCGAGGCGGCGGCGGTGATCCACCGCGCGCTCGACCTCGGCGTGAACTACTGCGACACCGCGCCCGCCTACGCCGGCAGCATCGATTATTACGGCGCTTCGCTCGGCGAGCGGCGGGACGAGATCTTCCTCGCATCGAAGACGCACGACCGCACGCGCGACGGCTCGTTGCGGCTCCTCGACGACAGCCTCAAGCGGCTGCGCACCGATCATCTCGACCTCTGGCAGCTCCACGACCTGCGGACCCCCGACGACCTGCGACGAATCTTCTCCAAGGGGGGCGCGCTCGAAGCCTTGATCCAGGCCCGTGCGGAAGGCCGCGTGCGTTTCCTCGGGATCACCGGGCACCAGGACCCCGCGATCCTGCTCGACGCGATGGATCGCTTCGACTTCGACACCGTCCTCATGGCGCTCAACGCGGCCGACGTGCATCGGCTCTCGTTCGCGCAGACGGTGCTCGTCGAGGCGAGCCGGCGTGGCATGGGGGTGATCGGCATGAAGGTCTACGCGGCCGGCATCTTGATCCGCGCGGGGCTCTCGGCGGCCGATGCCATGCGCTACGTCCTCGGGCTCCCCGGAGTCTCCACCGTCATCATCGGCTGCTCGACCCCTGAGGAGGTCGAGGAGAACGCGCGGATCGCGCGCGAGCTGACCCCCTTCGACGAGGCCGAGCGGCTCCATCTCGAATCGCGCACCCGCGCCCACGCGCATCACTTCACGTCGTACAAGCGGCCGGATTGAGCGGCCGGAGCGGCACCGGGGACTGGCTCGATGGCACTTTATTTCGTTCTCCAAACATGAAACACGTCCCCCCTCTCGGAGGGGGGATGCAGGGGGGAGTCCTTCGATGCAAGGCCGCCGCCTCATCCACCCTCTATCGTCCCCCTTGGGTACGTGTTTGGCGGATGGCGATATCGTTGAGCCGGAGCTCGAAGCGGAGCGCCGTGCCTGTCCCTTTTTTCGCGAGCTCGCGCCATTGCCAAGATAGTTGGAGACCTTCGGTCGCGGGTATCGGCGGGGTTGGGAGGCCACCGCCGATCGGGCAACGACCCGCGCCGAACAAGATCCACTGCGAAGTCGCGATTGTAGCGATCGTGTTGAAAATCCAGCGTTTTTCGCGGTCAAACGCGTGTTGGCTGGGGCCAATCGTCGGGCGTTGAACGCACGAACGCGCCTCGCGAAAAACAAGAGCGCCCCTCCGGTCGCAAGGGCCGGAGGGGCGAGTTTGATTGCGTTTCGGATGATGCCGGCTTGGCCCGGAGGAGGCGAAGCGGAATGGAACGAAGGGATATGTCGTAGCGAGGTTGACTCGGGATTCAGCTCTTGGGAGCGGGGGCGGGGGTGCTGAGGACCTTCTTGCCGGCGTTGGAGATCAGGTAGTGGAAGCCCTTCTCTCCCTTCTTCCCCTTCTTGATGACCTTGTGCTTGAGCAAAGCCTCGATCACCTTGAGCTCTTTCTTCTCGCCGGCATAGCCGACGGGATCGGTGATGCCGCCGATTTTCTCAAGCATGATCTTTTGAGGAGGAGTCAGCTTGGGGGCGGCGGCTTTCTTCGGGGCGGCCTTCTTGGGGGCGGCGGCCTTCTTGGGGGCGGCCTTCTTCACCGTCGATCCTTCCTTCGCTTTCGCTTCTCCTGCGGACTTCTTCACGGCCATCGGTGTTTACCTCTGCGGGTCTCGATAACTGAACTGATCGGTTAATCTGCCGATCATGCTAGGAATCATTAGTTAATATATCGGATAACCCAGGCAAGGCAAGCCGACCTGAGTCGAAATCAGGCGGAATTCCAAAAAAACTCGCGATCGATCATCAAAGTCGAAGAGTCATCACATTGTCGAATGTGAATTTTAAGTTTTCATGAATGTGTTCGTATCGACGCTGATCAACCCTGATGCTGCATCCCGGGCGCCCGATCGGGCCGCCCCTCGCGCGACGGCGGGGGCTTCTTCCACTTTGCCTCACCCGCAAAGTTGAGGCCGTCGTGCGCGGAAAAACCGGCTTTTTTCCGGGAGGAACCGCGTCGAGGGGCGTTGATCGCGCCGTCGCGGCGGGGTACACTCGCGCCGAGGATGAGAGGGGCGCGGGGTCGGACGCCCCCCCGCCCCCGGCTCTCCCGGTCGGCCGATTGTGTCCCGGGCGTCGGTCCTCGCGAGGCTTCGACATCCCATGAATTCCCAGGAGCCGGATCGGTCGAGCTGGGCGCCTCCCGATCGCCACGAAGTCATGACCCGGGCCGATGCCAGCCCCCCCGCCCCGTTCGGCGACGGGGTCGAGATCCGGGAGCTCGTCGGGGCCGGCCGCGGCTCGCGCGGCCTGTTCACCGGCCTGATCACGCTGGAGCCCGGCCGTGCGAGCCCCTCGTACGCGAGGCCGGACAACGAGGTGCTGATCCTGCTCGAAGGGGATGCCGTGGTGGACGTGGAGGATCGGCGGCATCGCCTCTCGACCCTCGATCACGTGGCGATCCCCGCGTCGTTGCCCCGGCGGATCGTGAACCTCTCGTCGCAGGCCCCGGCCACCTTCCACGTCTCGATCGCCTCGTCGAGCCCGACCCACAACGTGTCGAGGGGTCCCGGATTGGCCGTCGATCAGCCCGACGATTTCTCCGGGCCGGAGGGGGCCGAGCGCGTCGGCCGCAATGCCCCGGAGGCGCGCACCCCGCTCTCCCCCGGGGCGATGTTCCAGGACTTCTTCAACGCCTCGATGGGGACGACCGGCATCTGCGGCGGCTACGGCCTGTTCGAGCCGGGCGCGCGACTCCCCTGCCATCGCCACGAGTTCGACGAGTCGATCACGATCGTGCAAGGGGTGGCCTCCTGCATCGTCGAGGGGAAGCGCTACGAGCTTTCCGACAACGCCACGGCGCTTGTCCCGCAAGGACGATGCCATTACTTCATCAATCGCACCGACGCGCCGATGGCGATGATCTGGGTCTACGCCGGGGACATGCCCGACCGGATCGTGCTCGACGAGTCGTATTGCCACCCCGAGATGGGCCGGCCGGAGGCGAGTTGATGGGGGTTCATCGCCGAATCGGCGGACGAGCGTGCTTCGAAACGCACAGCGGGAGGCAGATGGCTGCCTCCCGCTCAATTTGGTCAAAGCGTTGCGACCGGGCGCGGTGGCTCACTTTTCGTTGAGGGTCACCCCCGGCCAGTCGTCGGAGCGGAATGGCGTGAGGGGGAGCCCGTCGGAGCTGTAGACGTTGCAGACCGGATTATCGGCCCAGGCGTAGCGCACCGCCTCGGGGGCGGCAACCTCGTCGCTGGTCACCTCGATGCGGTTCGGCTTCACGAACTTGGCCTTGGCCTTGTGGAACTTCCTGTCGGCGCCCGCGACGGCGAAGCCGCGCAGCTCGGCGACGTCGAACGTCTTGAGCCCACCCTTGCCGGCGTATTCGACGGTGACGACCAGCTTGTTCCCGTCCTTCTCGACACCCTTGAAGATCGGGCTCCGGTAGGGGACGTCGATCCCGTAGTTCTTGGCGAGCGCCCAGCGCGCCAATCGCTTGGCGACATTCTGCTTGTCTCGCGGGTGGATGTCCTTGGTCTCGCCGAGGTCGATGATGACCGCCTCTCCGGTCGCGGGGAGGGCGGACATCGTCATCGTCTGGGCCTCGCGAAGCTCGGCCCAGGTGCTCTCGCCGGGCTTATCCACCTCGGCCATGAAGTCGGCGAGCTGGACCCAGTAGAAGGGGAAGTCTCCCTGCCCCCACTCGTCGCGCCAGCTCTTGATCATGAGCGGGAAGAGGGTGCGATACTGGTAGGCGCGCCCGGCGTTGGTCTCCCCCTGATACCAGATGGCGCCGCGGATGCCGTAGCCGATCGTCGGCTTGAGGACGCCGTTGTAGATGTTGCCGGGGCGGGCGTTGCCGGTCATCTCGCCGGATTTGGGATCGGCCTTCGCCTCGATCCCCTTCCATCGCTCGATCAGGGGCTTGTAGGTCTCGTCTTTCTCCAGGAGGTCGCGGCGGACCCAGGCCTCGCAGGCCGAGCCCCCCCACGCCTCATCGATCAGGCCGACGGGGACGCCCAGGGTCTGATGGAGCTGACGGCCGAAGAAGTAGCCGACCGCCGAGAAGCTCGGCACCGTGGCCGGCGAGCAAAGCTCCCACTTCCCCTTGAAGTCCTTCTGAGGCTTCTG
>CALKTZ010000107.1 GCA_937997355.1 uncultured Planctomycetales bacterium
GGTCTTCGGGACGCCGCGCCGTCAGCTTCCGGAGGACATCGCAGACCTCGTCGGAGAGCTTGGATTTCGCGGTGGCCGGGTCGAGCGGCTCGCTATTCATGCGCTGGAGCATGATCGCCTTGGGGGTGCCGGCTTCGAACGGGGCTCGCCCCGTCAGGAGTTCGAAGGCGAGGACGCCGAAGGCATAGATATCGATCCGCTCGTCGATCGCCTCGCGGCGGATCAATTCGGGGGCCATATACATCATGGTCCCGGTCCGATTGCCCGGCTTGCGGAACGCCGGGGTGTTGGGGACCGCCAGGCCGAAGTCGATCAGCTTCACCTGGGAGGCCCGGTCGACCAGGAAATTGTGCTGGTTGATATCGTGATGGATGATCCCCGCCTGGTGGACGGCGGCCAGCCCCTCGGCGGCCTGGGCGAGGAATTCCAGCTTCTGGGCCGTGCGGATCGACCGATTCTCCCGGACGAACTGGAAGCTGACGCCGTCGATCAACTCCATCATGATGAAGTGCTCTCCCGACGTCGTCTCCCCGTACTGGAAGACCTTGACGACGTGGGGATGGGACACGCGGACCGCGATTTCCCCCTCGCTCGGGCGTTGCTCGTGCGGCGAGGTTCGGCTCTGGGCCTTCGCGTTCTTGTCGGGATTCTGGATCTTGAGGCAGACCGTGCGCCCCGTCTCGTGGTCGATCGCCTGATACACGCGCGACATGCTGCCGCGGAACATCTCCGCGATCAGTGAGAACCGTCGCTGGATGTTGACCTTCTGGACGCGGTGCGGTGAGGCATCCTGACCGGAGACAAAGAGTCCCTTGAGCTTGCCGAGCATCGAGTTGCCCTCCCCGCGAGCTCCCGAGAGGATCGTTTTCAAGGTGTTACAAATCAGGCCGAGCGAATCATCAATCCATCATCGAGCGTCGAAAGGCGTGAAATTATACGGGGGGAAGCATGGACATCAGCAACATTACCGGCGGAATGATGAGGCTCCGAGAGCACATCGGATGTGCGATTCCAACTTTCACGTCGTTGGATTGGACCCCGGAATGATAGCATACGGGATCCGGGCGATTTCGAGAATACTCCCTATGCGGATACGGCGTGAATTTCGGAGTGTGACGCCAGATCGATGAAACACTCCGGAAATTCATGCGAGATGTGCGCCGATCGACCCGGCGAACCGTCTCCAAGACGTTTGTATATCAGGCTTGATCTCCGGCTCATTTGTCGACGGCGTCGCGGGTCCCGAATGGATTCGGCAGGTAGCCGTCGGTCCGGGCGATGACCCGAATTCCCCCCGATTGGTCGTGAAACTGGGCAAGCTTTTTCAGCCCCGGAGCATCGCCGGGCCAGTTTTGGAACTCGCTTTCCAGGAGTAAGACAAATTTGCTGACCGACGGGTTCTCGTAGGTGAGGTGCTGGGGGCTTTTCAGTTGGAGGACCGGCTGGCCGATGGCGAAGGCAAGGTCGGGGGACCAGTCGTGGAAGGTGTAAACAGGCCAGCGGGGCATGATCCATTGCCCCAGGGCTCGGCCCCATGGCCCCTGACTGGACCGGTAATTCCACTCGGGCGCGTAGAAGCCCGAATAGGCGAGCTTGATCGCGAGGGTCATGATCCCCAGCGAGATCAAGACCTGGCGCGCGTTTCGATTCTCGTAGCCGTAGAAGCCGAAGGGCAGGATCGGGATGAGCCCGACCAGGAGATAGACCCCGATCGCGCGGTAGTACGGGACGTTGAACGCCAGGTGCAATCCTCCCGCCAGG
>CALKTZ010000108.1 GCA_937997355.1 uncultured Planctomycetales bacterium
CGCGGACATACTCGGTCGTGTTGTAGGCGATTCGGTAGTCGAGCCCCTCGGGGAACTTCGTCTTGAGCCGGTCCATCTCCCTGCCCACCTTGTCGACGATGTCGAGCGCGTTGGCGTCGGCATACTGATAGATCGGCAATGAGCAGGCGGGCTTGCCGTCGAGATAGCCGGCCGTCTCGAAGTTCTCGGAGGAGAGCTCGACGGTGGCCACGTCCCGGAGCCGGACGATCGAGCCGTCGTTGTTGCGCCGGACGATGATCTCCTCGAACTCGGTCGCCTTCTCCAACCGCCCCTTGACCGTGATCGGGAATTCGAACGCCTGCCCCTCGGGGACCGGCGCCCCGCCGATCTTGCCTGCCGCGGCCTGCACGTTCTCCTGCTGGATCGCCTGGATCACCTCGGCCGAGCTGATCCGCATGGTCGAGAGCCGATCCGGGTCGAGCCAGATCCGCATGGCATACTTGCGGCCGAGGGCGTTGATGTCGCTGACCCCCTGGATCCGCTTGAGGACGTCGACGACATAGATCTGGCCGTAGTTGTCGAGGAAGTTGGCGTCGTATCGGCCGTCGGTCGCGATCAGGTTGACGACGCAGACCATGTCGGTCGACGTCTTCTTGATCGTCACCCCGTACTGCTTCACCTCCGGCGGGAGCTGGGCCTGCGCGGTCTGGACCTTGTTCTGGATGTCGACGGCGCCGATGTCCTGCGAATAGCCGACGTCGAAGGTCGCCACGATATTCGACAGGCCGTTGCTCGTGCTGCTGGAGGAGAAGTAGATCATCCCCTTGGTGCCGTTGATCTGCTGCTCGATCGGCGTGGTGACCGTCTGCGCGACGCTGAGCGCCTCGGCCCCGGTGTAGGTCGTCGTCACCTGCACCTGCGGCGGGACGATCTGCGGATACTGCGCGATCGGCAGCAGATAGGCGCAGATCCCACCGATCAGGATCATCAGAATCGCCAGGACGGTGGCGAAGATCGGCCGCCCGATGAAGAAATTGACCATGTGGATCTCGAACGGTTGAGCGGATGATGGAACGATCGAATTCGAGAGGTGTTGGTTTCGTCGAGATGCCTTACTGAGGCTTCGGCGTCTCGGGGGCGATCGGGTCCTTCAGCAGCTCGTCCTCGGCCGCCTTCACGGCCGATCGCGGTCCCCCCGGCGTGATCGTCGGCGGCGAGGCCGCTTCGCCTTCCTTGGCTTCGGACTTCGGGGGAGGGGACGCCTTGCCCGATCCCGGCTCGGGATTGGCGGGGTTCGCGGGAGGCGCGGCCTTCGACGGCTCGTGGACCTGACGCGCCAGGTGGGCGGGCTCGGTCCGGACCGCGATGCCGGGGCGGACCAATTGCAGCCCCTCGACGATCACCGTGACCCCCGCCTCAAGCCCCTTGAGCACGATCCGCAGCCCCTCGTAGCTCTGGGCGGCCTCGACGCGCTGGATGAGCACCGTGCCGGATTTGTCGACCACGTAGACCACGGGCCCCGCCTGGGTCTCGATGACCGCCTGTTCGGGGACCACGACCGCGTCCTTCACCTCGTCGACGACGATCCGAAGCTTGACGTACTCCCCCGGCAGAAGGGTGTTCTCCGGGTTCGGAATCCGGGCGCGCACCAGGAATGTGGAAGTGGTCGGGTCGATCGTGTTGTCGATGAAGTAGCATTGCCCCTCGTACGGGTGTACCTGCTCTCCTTCCAGGCTGGGGCGGGTGAGGCGGATCACGCCTCCTCCTCTCTGGAGCAGATTGGTGGCGCGGTCGAGATAGCGGGAGCTGACCAGGACATCGATCCCCATCGGGTCGAGCTGCTGGATCGAGGCCAGCGAGGTCAGGTCCATTCCTTCGCTGCTGACGGGACCCACCAGGTTGCCGACCTTGATCTTGGCCTCGCCGATCCGGCCGGGGAAAGGGGCGTACATCCGACAGTAGCCCAGGTTGAGTTGCGCATCCCGGACATTGGCCTTCGCGTCTTCGAGCCGGGCCTTAGCCGCGAGGATGTTCACCTCGTAGTCGGTTTTGGATTGTTCGAGGTCGGCCTGGTCGGACTGGATCTGGGCGTCGCTCTTCTTCCGCTCGGCCTCGGCCTTATCGAATTCCTCGCGGGAGCCGGCATTGCGGGCCAGCAAGGCCCTCGCCCGACGCTCTTCAACCTGCGCGAGCAGGAGCTGAGACTGATCGAGCGCGAGCTTCGCCGCCGCGATCTCCCGAGCCTTCGACTTCTCCGCCTTCGCGAGCGTCGCCTCGGCCTCGGCCTGTTTCGCCTTGGCCGATTCGAGCGCGACCTTATAGGGCTCCTCGTCGATCACCAGCAGGAGCTGCCCCTTCTTGACGAACGAGCCTTCTTCGAAGTGACGCTCGGTGAGGAAGCCGCGAACCCGCGCTCGGATCGAGACCTCCTCCAGCGCCCGGGTCGTGCCGTTGGGGGTCGCCACGATCGGCACGTCCATCGTCTTCGACTCGACCACCCCGACGAGGGGCGGGGGGGGCTCGACGGGCTTCGGCGCCTGGCGGCAGCCCGCAATCGCCAGGGCCGGCAGCAAGGCCGCGAGCCGTCCGAGGGGGCGCTGGTGCAATCTCATGGTTCGTTCCTGATCGGCCTTCGAGAAGTGCTTCGAGCTTGCCGGGTGGCTTTGAGAGTCCGAGATTTGGAGACCTTCGGTCGGTGGTTTCGGCGGGGTCGGGAGACCCGCGCCGAACAGAAGGTTATCCCCTCAATCACCCCTAAAATTTGCCATTACTTTGGAGATAACGGAAGAGGTCGCGGATTTTGGGCTCGGGCATGGTGTCGAGGAGCCCCTCGGGCATGACGGATGTCTCCATCGGCCGGGTCTCCTCGATCTCGTCGCGGAGGATGAGCGTCTTCTTCTTGGTATTGTCGAAGAGGGTCACCGAACGGTCGTTCTCCTCGACGATCAGGCCGCTGAGGACCCGGCCATCCCGCAGGGCCAGCGTCTGGCCCCGGTACTCGTTCCTGATCTGCGAGCCGGGGTCGATGAGGCTGGTGAGCAGGAAGTCCTGGTTGCCGCGATCGGCCCCGGTCAAGTCGGGTCCGAACGCCTCCCCCTGGTCGAACAGCTTGTGGCAGCCCGCGCAGGTCTCCACGAACACCTGCTTGCCGCGCGCCGCGTTCCCTTTATCCCCTTCCGGCAGGAGGCCGCGAACCTCGGCGATCCGCTTGGTCTTCTCGGGAGAGCCCGCGCGGGGGACCTTCCCCCAGACCCGCTCGAACTCGTTGAGCAAGGCGGAATCCTGGAGCTGGACGATCTGGAGGATGTGATTAGGGCGCAGATCTTTGGGGGAGACCTTCTTGCCGTCGACCGCCCCGATCAACTCACGCGCCCAGGGCGGTCGGGAGCAGAGGACGCCGAGGGCCTGTTCGCGTCCCGAGGCGGAGAGATCGGCATAGCGGCCGAGGATCAGGTCGGCGATCGAATCCGGCCTCAACGCGCCGAACGCCGAGAGCAAGGCCGTCAGGATCGAGGGCCGCTTCTCCTCGCGGTAGAGCTCGCTCAGGGCGGGGAGGATTTCCGGACGGCTCATCTGGCCGAGCATGCCGATCAGGGCGATCCGCTCGGCTTCCGGGGTTTTGGGGTCGTCGGCGCGACGGAGGGCGAGGTTGATCGCCTCGGGGCTCCCCAGCCGGGCGGCGAACTGGATGAGCGCCAGGTCGGGCGGGGGGCTCGCCTTCCAGAACCGCGCCAGCGATGCCCGGAGCGGCGGCGGGACGGCCTCCAGCGATCGTCCCTCAAGGGCCTTCTCGATCCCCGCCATCACCCGGTCGGCCTGTTGACGCCCCGGCGAGGCTTCCAGCAGCTTCGCGGCGAGCGTGAAGCCCTCCGGCGTGTTGGCCGAGGCGATCGCCCGGGTGGCCCGTTCGAGCACCGTTGCATCGACGATCGGCGTGGCTTGCACTCCGGGCGTGACGAGCCAGTTCACCACCGCGTCGCGATCGTTCCGCAACTGACGCTCCACCCCCCACCAGATCAGCAACGGGATGTGGGTGTCGTCCCGATCTTCTCCATGCCTCGCCAGGCGATCGAGGATCGGGATCGCGTCGTCCGGCTTCCAGCGCTGGCAGCTTGAGGCGAGCTGAGATCGGACCGTCGCCGAGGTTTCGTGCGAGGCCAGCGCGATCAGGCTCGCCCGAAGGCTCTGATCGATCGTGCCGTCATCCCCCAGGAACCGGACCGTCCAGCGCCGGACCCCGGCCGTGGGGTGCTCCAGGAGCTCCAGGGCCAGCGACGGATTGAAGCCGCCGCTCACGTACAAGGCCCAGAGGTCTCGCAGGGCCACCGTCTCGTCGCGGTCTTGTCGCAGGTCTTGCGTCAGGGCCGGGATCACGCCCGGGTCTCGACGCTCGGCGAGGAGCCGCCTCGCCTCGGCCGCGTACCAGTCGTTGGGGCTGGTCCGGAGTTTGACAAGCTCGGCGCTCGGCAGCTTCCCCAGGTCGAACGGGGGCACCTTGCGACGCTCGCCATAAACCACGCGGTAGATCCGGCCGTTGGTCCGGTCCCAGGTGTCGCGAGGGTCGAGGTGGGCGGCCCGCTTGTCGTACCAGTCGACCACGTAGACGGCCGCGTCGGGACCGTTGAGGAGGTCGATCGGCCGGAACCAGGTGTCGCGGGCGTCGATCAATGTCCCGCCGTGGCGTCCCTGGAACGTCGATCCCAGGGCCTTCAGGGGATGCCAGTAGACCGTGTTGGAGAGGAGGTTGCCGCCGATGAAGGCCCCCCGGAACTCGGCGGGGAGGGCGTCCCCCTTGTAGATGATCCCGCCGGGCGTGACGTGCCCGCCGACCTTGGACCCCTCATAGGGGATCGACTGGAAGTAGCCGAAGGTGTGGGGATTGTGGAGCGGGCCGTGCTTGGCGAACCCCTTGAGGTAGTAGGCCCCCTGTTCCATGTGAAAGGCGATGTAGTTGCCGTTGCTGCTGCCGAAGATGTTGCCCGATGCGTCGTAGTCGAGTCCCCAGGTGTTCCCCCCTCCCTCGGCGAACAGCTCGAACTGTTTGGTTCGCGGGTGGTAGCGCCAGATGCCTTGCTGGAACTCGACACCCCGGATTCGGGCCGTGACCGTGCTCCCCTGCGCCCCGTAGAGCCAGCCGTCGGGCCCCCACGACATCGAGTTGACCGTCGAGTGGGCATCCTGGAGCCCGAAGCCCGAGAGCAACACCTCGGGGTCGCCGTCGGGGCGGTCATCGCGATTGCGGTCGGGATAGAAGAGGAGATACGGGGCTTGGCCCACGAAGACCCCGCCATGACCGACCGCCAGCCCCGAGGCCAGGTTGAGCCCTTCCACGAAGACCGTGGCCTTGTCGGCCTTGCCGTCGCCGTCGGTGTCTTCCAGGATCTTGATCCGATCGACCCCGCGCGGCCCCTTGGGCGGCGGCTCCGGCACCCGGTCGTACTCGGTCCGGAGGTAGCGGTCGACCGTCACCGGCTTGAGCCCGGCTGGGTTCGGGTACTGGAGATACTCGATCACCCAGAGCCGCCCCCGCTCGTCGAAAGTGGCGCTCAAGGGCTGCCGCACCATCGGCTCGCTGGCGAAGACCTCCACGTGGAACCCCTCGGGGACCACCATCCGCTTGACCGCCTCTTCCGGCGTGAATCCCCCCGGCTGCTGGGCGACGGCCGCGGGGAGCCATGCCGCCAGGATCGCGGGGACGAGAAGGAAACCGAGGCGACGCAGCGTGACGTGTCTCATGGGCAGGCACTCAGCCGGGGGAAGTCTAGGACGCAACCAATAGATCAACGACCGTTGTAACATACGCCACCACCGTTTCCCAATAATCTGGCCGATCGAGGGAACGAGAGTTGCTGGACTTGTCGCCGTGCTTTGCCCGATCGGGATAAATTTCCCAAGTATCGCATTGAGAAGTACTGGACCATCCGGAGTCGGAAGTTTTAGGATAATCCTCTTAAGACGGAGAGACTGGGTAGTTCAGGATGTTTGCTTTCAAGCTCAACAGGAACTTTCTGCGATAGTGAAGAGGAAGACGACGATGAGACTGCAAATACTTGACGCCCAGCTTTGCCGGGAGAACGAGCGAGGATTCATGCCAGGCTTTCGCGGAAGCTGCTTGTTGAGCGCGATTGCGATCGTGTTGGGCGTTTGGCCCTCTGTTTACGGGGCCGCCCCTGCACCAACGAGTTACTCGGAAGTTGAGCAAACGATCAAGGATGTGCGCAACTCCTTGGCCCAACCCGACGCAACGGCCGAGCCCAACGCTTCGGGCTGGAACCAGTTCTTCGATGCGTTGCTGCAAGACCTCGCGGCCTATGCCAAGGCCGGGAACGAAGGGGAGCGGCTGGTCGCCCTGAACCGCATCTACGAGATGTCCCAGGCCCTGGGGACGAGCGGCTGGGAGCCGGCGTGGAAGATCCGCGAGTCGCTCCGAGAGTGGATGCGCCCGAGGGTCCGGCTGGCCTGGGCCCAGCGCCAATTGACCGAGACGGTGGAACATTTTCCCGAGACGGCCGAGTCGGACGTGAAGGCGAATCGCCGCCGATGGATCGACTTCGCCCAGAACGACCTGGGTTCGGCGCTGCGGGCCTATGAGGAGGCGACCACCGTCGCGCGCCGGCTCGACGCCACCAAGCGCGTCCGCGAGGCGATCAAGGCCCTCAACCGGAGCAACGCGCAATACCCCTGGCAGGTCTCGCAGAACCTGGAGCAGGCGGTCAACGACCTGTACAACCGCCCGAATCTCGACGTCTCGGCCGACCTCGCGACCGTCACCCCGCTGTTCAACGCCAACCTGGTGACCACCGGCCCGGTCGAACGCAAGGGGTACATCTCGCAGGTGACCGCCGGGCCGAAGACCGGCTTCGGCCTGATGCCCAGCGACGACAGCATCGCCTTCTACAACCGGCAGCTCTTCACGAGCGTCACCCCGGTCTGGGACTTCCAGAATCAGATCGCGGCCGATCCCCAGGGTCAAAGGGCGGCCCAGCTCTACCAGTTCTCGGCCACCTCGCAGGACCAGGCCGAGTTGACCGTCACCACCCAGATCACGACCACCGGGCTCGTGCTGACCCCTTCCTATACCCATGCCATCGACGCCCAGATCTGCTCGGTCCCCACCGAGGGGAATGGGGGCAAACGCCTGATCGCCGGCCTGGTCGGCATGAATCAGTCGAAGATCACCGAAAAGGTCCGCGAAGGGGCGCTCCCCAAGTTCCAGCAGCAGATCCCCGCCGAGGCAATGGAAGAGGCCCAGCAGCGAATCGGGGCCGAAGCCTACCAGCGCAATTCCGACCTCTTCTGGAAGTACCTGAAGGGGAACAACACGCTGACTTTCAACAATCTTGTGATCAACCAACTCTCGTTCCGGTCTCGGCCGGAGGCGGCTTACATCGGCGGATTGCTCCACTGGCAGCAGTCCGAGACCCGAGGGGCCGATGCCCCGCAGCCCTCCCAGTTCCAGACGTTCGAGTCCGGCGTGACGGCCGACGTCCACATCGGGTCGATCCTCACAAGCCTCGCAGAAGCCGCCTACCAGCGGGATGACGTCAAGGACGTCCAGAATGTGATGGTCGTTACCCACAACGTCCCGGCCGGGAGCCCTCCCGCCGAGGCGTTCACGCTGACGAAGAACGTCGACTTTCCGACCTATGAGAAGGCCGCCGACAAGGTGAGGGCCGCCAAGGACCCGAAGGTCACGGCGATCCGACTCACCAAGCCCAGCCAGGCCCCGGCCGTCTCGGCCGACGCCCGAGGCAACCTGGTCGCCATCATCAAGGATGTCGAGTTCGATCTCCTCGTTCCCGAGGGGACCGATCGTGTGACCGGGGTGAAGGCCAAGATCTTCCGGATCACGATGCCGGAAGTCGAGGTAGCATTTGCCTACGAGCTGAAGCCGGCGACCCCGGACGCCGAGGCGAGGGTTGCGGCCCGGATCGTCGAGTTCACCCCCGCCCCCGCCTCGAAGATCATCGCCGTGACTGAGGAGAACAAGGAGCAGCAGCTTGCCCAATTCACCAAGGTCATCGTCCTGGCGGGCATGGGGGGCAAGCTCCGGTCGATCCCGATCGATGTGCCCCTCTCCAAGCTCGACCTGAAGGGTTTCGCCGTCCAGTCCCTCTCGAAGCCGCACCCGTCCGGCTGGATGCGGGTCAACCTGGTGAAGGTCGAAGGGCCGACACCGTCCCCCGCGGTGACTACTCCCCCGGCCCACGGACCCGAAACCCCCGAGCCGCCGATGCCGGGAGTGAGCGCCGCCGTGCCCGCCCCGCAGCCCTCGGCCGTCGTGGCGGCCCCTTGAGGCATCGGGTCGCTTGAAATCGGTCGGATCCAACATCGGGAGGGTGAGT
>CALKTZ010000109.1 GCA_937997355.1 uncultured Planctomycetales bacterium
TACCGCCGATACGAACTGGCCGGGGAAATCGTTCGTAGGAGCTAACGGAGTAGCACTAAGCATGATCGAAGTGAACCAATCGACTTCGCTCGTGTCCTTTTCCAGAGGTAGGACTACGTTTGCTGGGCGCGAATCGTTTCTCCTCGTGTAGTACTGTCGGACGCCAGAATGACAAATCTTTTGAAAGCCACTTGGAGCGAAGTCGATCCTTCCGAAATCCGGTTCATTCTGCTTGAGCGCATTGGCAGACCGGGCCAGTATCGTGACCGGGCTAACAATCCTGGCAAGTTCTATCTCCCGCTAGCTGACTCGTCCTGCCGCCTTGAACTCACGTTCTCTGAACAAAAGCAGCTTGTCACCATCGAAGAGGGGCCCGCCTTCGATGCAGCGCAATGGGATCAGATTGTTCGCGAGATTGAGTCCACCGGTCCCATTAAGGTCGGGCGCGATTGCAGCTTCAGCAGCTTCCGAGTGGCAGATTCCTGGCAGGGACCACGATCCGGCGTGCAGATTCTGCCACCACCAGCCGACGCTCCAATTGCACCGGTCGAAATGGCCGAGCACCCGTTTATTCTTGAGTTTCCGGTGAAGGTGAGTGACCAGTGGCCAATTACGAACCATCGGCGCATGAGAAATCACCGCTGTTTGACGCTACTTCTCAACATCCTTCTTGCTGGCCGGACTTGCGTGCAACCCAGACGATCCCGGCACCTTTGGGCAATCGTACCCGGCGACGCTAGTTTTGAGGCGAAGTGGGTTCAGGAATTCTTCTTTGCCAAATTCGGAGAAGCGGTCGCTGACTCCTTGTCCCCACTTAGCACCCCGCTATTAAAGGTGGTTGATCCCACGTCTTATTTCACAACCGTCGTCCACGATGGCCGGGGTCTCGAACTCCCAGCCGACCTTGACGACCTGATTTGTTGCTACAATCAGCTTGCTCCAAGACACAGGGCGGCACTCGACCGGGCTTGTTTTTGGATGGACATGGCGTCCCGCCAGTGGACCATGTCGCTATCTGGCTCTTTCGCGTCACTGGTTATCGCCATCGAGGCTCTGGGAGATCGGAGCAAGGGAATGGGGGCGACCGCAAGGTTCCACGATTATCTGGAACGGTACGCACCTGGTGCCAGCCTGCAAGATCGCCGCAAGCAGATGTATGCCCTTCGCTCTGATATCCTTCACGGCAGCGGTCTCATGGAAATGGATCGGGACTCCGATTTCGGCTGGTCTCCGCCGGAACAAGGTGACAAGGACCTGATGGAAGAGCTATGGAGCCTGACTAAATCGTCGATGCGCAACTGGCTCAAGAATCCTCCCTGAGGACCAATGCTTTTCCGAAGCCGCAAAGTATCACAGCGGTCGAGGCTTACCCGCAAAGGCCGGTTGGCTTTGCGGCCGCTTACCGCAGGCGGCCTCAATGTCACCGATGGATAACCGCAACGCCAGTGCCCTGGTCCCGGCCAGAAAAAGTTCTAACGGCGTCCAGTCGCCCCGATTACGTTGCATTGACATTGGATTCGCGTTGCCTGCCTCTTGGGAGCGGCATTCTCATCAATGCGCTGTTGCCCCTCACTTCACGTACTTGGCGAGGAACGCGAGCACCATTTCCGGATACCGGCCGAACCAGTTGTAGCCATCCTTGAACCGCCGGGTCGTGCCTTCGATCCAGTACAGTTCCTTTTCCTTGCTCCCCAGCCTGTCGAAGGTCTTCTGAGCATCGCCCGGATTCTTGCTCCACGAATCGTCGCGCACCTGCCACATGAAAACGGGCATCGTAACCGCGGCGGCCCAGATTTCCCCGGCCATGTCGGCGGCGGGAAATCCGCCCATTTTCAGCAGTTCGAGGTCGATCAGTTCCTGATACTGGTCGATGCCCTGGAGTTCCGAGAACGCTTGGAAAATAGCGGGCATATTGGGGACGAGTGGGCTGCACATACACAGCACATTTTCGAACAACTCCGGGTGTTTGGTAATGGCCGCGTATTGCGAAACCCCGCCCAAGCACTGGCTGAACAGCGCGACTTTCATCTTGCTGAGCCGGGGGTGCTTGTCGACGTACTTCTTCACCCCCACGCAGTCGCGCCATTCCCACTGGCCGATACCGCAAACGCCGCCGTTGGCCGCGCCGCTGTTGCCGTGGTTACGGAAGTCGTAGGTGAGCACGTTGTACCCGGCATCGGTCAGATGCTTGTATTGAATGACGAAGTCGATTTCGACGGCGTCAAAGTTGCTCCACGGCTCACCGAAGTGCCCAGGGAACCCGGCCCGGCACATCGGCAGGGCATGGTTGAAGATTACCAGCTTGTCGCTCTCGCCGCCTTTTGCAGGGATGTACCAGGCTTCGAGCGGGGTGCCGTCATCCGACGGGATGGCGAGGTCATGCCATCCCGTCATGCCGTATTCATCCGGCGTTTTGAAGATGAAGCTCCGCGGCGATTTGACCATACCGGCAATGGCCTTGATCTTCGCGTGATCTTCTTTGGAAATCGCCTTTTCCTGCTCCAAGGCTTTCTGCATTCTCTCTTTTGAAATTCGGCTCATGGTCATGCCTCCGAAGTTGGCGTTGGTTCGTGGCGAATAGGCCCTGATCGTATCGAAAGTCCTGATCCTTTGTCGCTGCCCAAATCTCCGATCTTTTTGCCTATTCCTCCACAAAATGATGGAATCGGATGGATTATCGGCGAATTATGGTATCCTTGCTCCAAGGATTGAAACCGATCGGCAACAAATGAAAGATCAGGATTCATGACGCATCTGCGAGAACTGCTTGAACTCGCTAAGCCGCTGATCGCAAGCGACGGATTCACGGACACACGAATCAGCCGCGTGCGACTCTTCCGCTCCTCCAGCCCGATCCCACGGCAGCCGATCCTGTACGATGCTTGGATCGTCGCAAATCTCCAGGGCCGGAAGACCCTCTACTACGCCGACCGGACCCTTCACTACGACAACGAGTCTATCCTATGCACGACTTCAGGAAGTCCTGTTGAGTGTGAGGCTGAGGCCACAGCCGCCAAGCCGTTGATCGCGGTGGTGCTGGACCTACGCATGGACGAATTGATGAGCATGGCCGCACGGATGGCCGGGCCGGGCCGCCCCGGCTCCAAGCCGCCCCGCATCGTCGATGTCTTTCCGTTTACCCCGCAGCTTCGGGAAGTCTACGGCCGAATGTTGCGAGCTTTGCACGAACCGATTGATGCAGTGATCCTGGGGGAGCAACTCGTCACGGAAGTGGTATATCGGGTGTTGCAGCACGGCTTGGCGGAATCGCTCGCGTCCCTTGCGTCCAACCGAAATGCCACGGCGATTCTCCACGCCCTGCGGATCATGCACGAGTCGTACGCCTCGCCGATCACGATCGAGGAACTGGCATCGTCCGTCGCCATGAGCGAGTCGGCATTTCACCTTCACTTCCGGAAGATTACGTCCGACTCTCCCCTGCAATATCTTAAGGGCGTTCGGCTGAACAAGGCCCGGCAATCGATTCAGTCCGGGGGCACAACGCTTGCTGAGGTGGCCCAGGCAGTCGGCTATGAGAGTGCATCGCAATTCAGCCGGGAGTACAAGCGATACTTTGGATTCGCCCCTTCCGACGACCTGCCCGACCGGCGGCGTAAGCCGGCTTCTCAGTCCTGTCGCCCCGATTGAACTTTCAAGTGAAGTCCTGCGGCCAGTACGCCGAAGGGCTTCTTGGTTGTCCAGTAGATGCTTTTCGTAGCAACTGCCGAGTTCAAACCGAATCGAACCGGACAAGGGATATCTCGGCTCGCCTGCCGTAACCTGTTTTGGCTTTGTCGATTCGGGCGTTTCAAACGGGTTGGATCGGCCGTTCGATCATCTCTCATCCGCCAGCCTGCCTGCCGATCAATTGCTACAAGCACGCTCCCCACATGTCGACGCTGGCGACAAAAAGTTCAATCGCCGTCTTCGAGCCGGTCCGGCCGATTGCGGATCGCGCCCGCCCCGCTATGCTGGAAGTCGATCGGCCGGATCGTCGGCCATTCGCCGTCGGCCTTCGAGACGATCGCCGGCCGTCCATCGACCTGGGAGCTGTCCACGATGTCCTTCTCTCCACGCTTCGGGATCGCCGGACTGTGTGCCTTGGCGTCCGGCGTCCTCGCCTGCCTGGCCGCCGACCTCACCCCCGAGGGGCATCCCCTCCGCTGGTTCCAGCACGACATCCGGCGCCCGAAGCCCCCCGTCGTGGAACCGGCGGGCGATGTCGTCGCCGCGAAGCCGCCGAAGGACGCGGTCATCCTGTTCGACGGCTCCAACCTGGACGCCTGGAAGGCGCGCGAGGGGGGACCCGCGAAATGGAAGGTCGTCGACGGCACGATGGAGACCGTGCCGGGCACGGGAATTATCGAAACGAAGGGGAGCTTCGGCGACATTCAGCTCCATATCGAGTGGGCCACGCCGAGCCCGGCGGTCGGCAAGGGGCAGGATCGCGGCAACAGCGGCATCTTCCTGATGGGGCAGTTCGAGATCCAGGTCCTCGACTCCTACCGGGCCGACACCTATGCCGACGGCCAGGCCGGCGCGATCTACGGTCAGTATCCCCCCCTGTTCAACGCCTCGCGCCCCCCCGGCCAGTGGCAGAGCTACGACATCGCCTTCCGCCGCCCCCGATTCGATGCCTCGGGCAAACTCCTGGAGCCGGCCCGAATCACCGTCCTGCATAACGGAATCCTGATCCAGAACAACGAGGAGCCGTTCGGCCCCACATCCTGGCTCAAGTGGATGCCTTACAGCCGCGAGCGCGGGCCGATCGCCCTGCAAGATCACGATCACCCCGTCCACTTCCGCAACATCTGGCTCCGCGAATTGCCCGAACGGGCCGCGCCGACCGCCGAAATCCTGGCCCGGCCGCAGCCGATCCATCTCCCCACCGCGATCCTGGATCGCTACGCGGGGCAATACCGAACCGACCCCAACAAGCCCACCGTCGCCACCTTCGCCCGCGACGGCGACCACCTCACCGTGACCTACCCGTTCCGGAACCAGCAACTCATCCTCAATGCCGCCTCGGAGACGCAATTCGACCTGCCGTTCACCGACGGCCGCTACACCTTCAAGGTCGATGCGGCGGGACGCGTGACGGGGGTCCATTTCCGGATCGGCGACGGCGAACGCGACATGCCGCGCGTCGGGCCTTGAGCGGCGACGGGATCGAGCCGACATTGTACGGCAGCCACAAGCGAGACAAGGGGCCGGCCGGCAGCCGAGCCGACCGAGCCCCTTGTTCGTCAATCATGTAAGATCCCGAGACACAACGCCTCACCTGGCGATGATTTTTGGGACGTATCATGGTCGGCGAGTTCGTCCTTGTGGGGTTCGCCCGGGTCGTGGATAATCGACCGAGGTCGGACCGGATCTTATTCCGATCCACAAGGCATCCGTCACGCTGAGGAAGGCCAATCAATCATGAGGCGACGCGTCACGGCACTGGCGGCGGGATTGATCGTCCTGACGGCAGGCGCGATGGTTTCTCCATCGGCCCAGGCCCAGCAGCAGTCGGGATATTTCGGCCGGACAAGCTCGCGGCCGGAGTCGTCCCGGTCGATGTCACGAGCGATGATGGACGGGGCCGGATCGGCCGGGCGAGCCGGCGCGACCGTCGCCTCAGCAGTTCAGGGACGAGAAGGGGCGCGATCCCCGGCCCGCCTGACCTCAAGGCGAGCCCCCACGCCCCCCGTTGCCGGGGCCTCGAATGTACGATCTCTCGAAGACGATGACCCGCTGAGCCCCTATAGGGGCCGCGACCGGTCTCCGAACGCCTATTCCTCGCTTCCACCTCAACCGCAGAAGGTGCAGGCCCCTCGCCGCGACTACTTCCCCGGCCTGCGATCCGGTCAGGTTCGCGCCCATTGCGTCCCCAATCGCGGCCAATTTCTCACCATGGGACGCTGAGCCGGGACCGAGCGGTTCGTTCCGAATTCAATTCGAGCGACTGCGCGGGTCCGCGAGGATGAGCAACGGGCTGCGCCCGATCCGGGCACAAAATCGAACCGTATACCCGAACGGGGTTGGCGGTTCTCGGACTTTTGCTAAAATGGCCCAACCTGGCACCGTAAGCCTGACACGGCACACAATTTGCTTTTTTAGATGTAGCAACTGAAGGGAATCGAGCCAACCACGCCTCGGCGCCCTCGAAATCGAAGATGCTCCGAACGCGTTTTCCTTGCTCGCGATCTTGCCGGAAGGCCGAATCATCCTCACCGAAGTTCCATCTCGGGCAAGGACGAACGCGGAGCAGACAAAGGTCGTCCATTCCATTCCGCGCGCCGGACTCGTCCGTCGACGGGGAGCGCACGCCCTAGCGAAATAACTCCGAAATGATGAGCCAAGCTTCCGAGATTCGAAAGATCGCGTTCCTCGGCGATTACCTCCCGCGTAAGTGCGGGATCGCCACCTTCACCTACGACCTCTGCACCTCGATCGCGACCCAGTTTCCGGGCTCGGACTGTTTCGCCGTCCCGGTGAACGACCAGCCCGAGGGGTACGATTACCCGGCGGAGGTGCGGTTCGAGATCGAGGAACAGGAGCTGAATTCCTACCTCCGGGCGGCGGATTACCTGAACTTCGCCAATGTCGACATGCTGTGCCTTCAGCATGAATACGGCATCTTCGGCGGGCCGGCGGGGAGCCATGTGCTCCGCCTGCTTCGGAATGTGCGGATGCCGGTCGTCACCACGCTGCACACGGTCCTCAAGGAGCCGAACGCCGATCAACGTCGGGTGATGGGGCAGATCATCGAGCGATCGGCGCGGGTCGTCGTGATGTCCGAGAAGGCCAGGAGCTTTCTCCGGGAGATCTACCAGGCCCCCGAGTCGAAGATCGACCTGATCCTGCACGGCATCCCCGACATGCCGTTCGTCGACCCGAACTTCTACAAGGACCAATTCGACGTCGAGGGCAAATTCGTCGCGCTCACCTTCGGGCTCCTCTCCCCCAACAAGGGGATCGAGAACATGCTCCGGGCAATGCCGTCGATCCTCGAGGAGTTCCCGAACTTCGTCTATATCGTCCTCGGGGCGACCCACCCGAACCTGGTCCGCGAGCAGGGGGAGCAGTATCGGATCGGCCTGGAGCGGCTCGCGAAGGAGCTGGGGATCAGCCGGAATGTCAGCTTTTACAACCGGTTCGCAGAGATCGACGAGCTGACCGAGTTCCTCGGCGTGACGGACATCTACGTCACCCCCTACCTGAATCCCGCGCAGATCACCTCGGGGACGCTGGCGTATGCCTTCGGTTGCGGCAAGGTGGTGGTCTCCACCCCGTACTGGCATGCGGAAGAGCTGCTGGCCGAGGGCCGGGGCGTCCTGGTGCCGTTCGGAGACTCGGAGGCCCTCTCCCGCGAGATCCGCGCGTTGCTCCGAGACGAGCCTCGCCGCCACTCGATGCGCAAGAAGGCCTACGTGGCCGGGCGAGAGATGATCTGGAGCCATGTGGCGCATCTCTACATGGATTCGTTCCAGAGGGCGCGGCGGAGCCTCCAGGATGTGCCGATCCGTCCGCTCGCGGTGCGGACCCTCGCCGATCAGCCGGCCGACCTCCCCGCCTGGCGGCTCGACCATCTGATCCGGATGACCGACTCGGCGGGGATCTTCCAGCACGCGAGGTCGACGGTGCCCCTCTTCGCCGAGGGCTATTGCACCGACGACAACGCCCGCGCCCTGATCCTGACCGTCTTGCTGGATCTGCTCGGCCAGCAGCAGGGGCAGATCGGCCGCCTGGCGGCCTATTACGCGGGGTTCATGGAATACGCGTTCGACCGGGAGCGGAGGCGGTTCCGCAACTTCCTGGGCTTCGACCGCCGCTGGCTTGAGACGGTCGGGTCGGAAGATAGCCAGGGGCGGGCCATCTGGGCGCTCGGCGTTTGCGTGGGACAATCCAATCGACGCGACCTCCAGGTATGGGCCTCCGGCCTCCTCGACGAGGCCCTGCAAGGGCTCGCCGAGACCACGTCCCCCCGCTGCTGGGCGTTCGGCATCCTGGGGATCTGTCACTACCTCGATCGCCTCTCGGGGGCGCGCCCCGCCACCCAGATGCGCGACCTGCTCACCGACCGCCTGATCGATCTCTTCGAAAGAGTCGCCACCGACGACTGGCCCTGGTTCGAGGAATACCTCGCCTACGACAACGCCAAGCTCCCCCACGCCCTGATCGCCGCCGCGCGATCGTCGGGAAACCCACGGGCGCTGGAGATCGGCCTGAAGGCCCTCCGATGGCTGATCTCGATCCAGAAGGCGCCGACCGGCCACTTCCGCGCGATCGGGGCGAATGGATTCGCCAACAAGGGAGAGGA
>CALKTZ010000110.1 GCA_937997355.1 uncultured Planctomycetales bacterium
GTCGATCAATTGCACAAGCCGGCCGAGCTCCATGGCCTCCTGCCCGCGGCCGACGTGGTCGTCAGCGCGGTTCCCTTGACCAAGGTCTCCAGGAAGATGATCGGCGAGCGAGAATTCGCCCTCATGAACCCGGGCGTCATCCTGATCAACGTCTCGCGAGGCGGAGTGGTGGACACCGACGCCCTGATCGCCGCGCTCGACTCGAAGAAGGTGGCCGCCGCCGGCCTCGACGTCACCGATCCCGAGCCGCTCCCCAAAGGGCATCCCCTCTGGTCTCGCAATGTCATCATCACGCCGCATACGGCCGGTCAATCGCCGGCCGGGATGCGGCGTCGCGACGAACTCTTCCGCGAGAACCTTCGAAGATTCGCCGCGGGCGAGCAACTCCTGAACGTCGTGGACAAGTCGGTCGGTTATTGAAATATTGCGAAGAACTTCGAAGCCCCACGTCGAGGGAGAACCTCCCCGACTCGCCCCTTGTTGGCGTCTGTTGAGCCTTATAGACTGATGGCTCTTCAAGATCCCAAAAGTGTCCAGAGCGAAGTCAGCCGGGGGGCGATCATGCATCCGAGATGTATGCGCATGTTGTTCGTTTGCGCAACCGTCATTGCGTTCGGGATTCCGAGTCTTCGGGCGGAATCGCCGCAAATCGTGAAGATGCCGATCTTCCCGGCCGACAGCAAGCACAATCACTCCTCCTGCATCATCGAGACCAAGGCGGGGGATCTCTTCGCGGTCTGGTACGCCGGCAGCGGTGAACGGAAGTCGGACGACGTCGTCATCCAGGGTGCCTGGAAGAAGAAAGGGGAATCGGCCTGGGGACCTCGTTTCCAAATCGCCGACACCCCCGGCTATCCCGATTGCAATCCGGCAATCTTCGACGCCCCGGATGGTTCGATCTGGCTCTTCTGGCCCACGATCCTGAACCATCAGTGGGAAGGGGCGCTCCTCAAGTTCGCGAAGTCCGTGAAGAATCCCACGCCCGAAGGACCGCCCGAATGGGCCAAGGAGGGGGTGGTTCACATCACGCCGGTCGGTTTCGACAAGGACATGGGAGAGGCGATCAAGGAATTCAAGAAGACTGTCAGCGAGGACCTGCGGAGCCGTTATGGGGACAAGCTCGACGTCGTCGAGGCTCGATCCAAGGAAGAGATTTATCAACGATTGGGCTGGATGCCGCGCGTTCACCCGATCGTCCTCCCCTCGGGCCGCTGGCTCCTCCCCCTCTATACCGACACGTTCTCGGTCTCGATCATGGGTATCAGCGACGACCAGGGCAAAACCTGGAAGGCGAGCAAGCCCTTGATCGGCTTCGGCAACATCCAGCCCGCCCTGGTCCGAAAGCAGGATGGCACGCTCGTCGCCTACATGCGCGAGAACGGCATCACCCACCACATCCGCAAGAGCGAATCGAAGGATGACGGGATGACCTGGTCCCCCGTCGTCAGCACCGAGTTTCCCAACCCCGGTGCCGGCGTCGACGTGGTTGGCCTCGCCAACGGCCACTGGGTCCTGATCTACAATGACATCGCACGCGGCCGACACACCCTGGCCGTCTCCCTCAGCAACGACGAAGGGAAGACCTGGAAGTGGACCCGGCACGTCGAGCAAGACAAGCCGGGGCAGGGGTCGTTCCACTATCCGTCGATCATCCAGGGTAAGGATGGCACGATCCACGCCTCGTTCACCTGGAGCAAGCCGAAGCAGGGAAGCTCCATTCATTACGCCGCCTTCACCGAGGACTGGATCCGCGAGGGAGATCCGAAGCCCTGAAGATCGGCGTCTCAACTCCTGAATGATCTCTCCACGCTATTTCGACGCATGTTCAACTGAAAGGGACGGAGTGGCCTCTCAAACGACTGATTCTCGCGCCGGGTCGATCGACAGGGCCTATCCGTGGATCGTGGTCGGATTGCTCTGGGTCTGCGGATTCCTCAACTACGCCGACCGCCAGGCGGTGACGGCGGTCATCCCGATCCTGGAGAAGAAATTCGAGCTGACCCCCGAGCAGATCGGCTGGGTCGGCTCGTCGTTCATGATCGTCTATTTCCTGGCGGCCCCGTTCGCCGGCTACCTGGTCGACCTGATGCCCCGACGGCACCTCATCAGCGCCGGTTTGGCGTTCTGGAGCTTGATCTGCGCCGCGACGGCCCTGTCGCGCAACTTCGGCGAGCTGGTGTTCTTCCGTGGGGCCGAGGGGTTGGGAGAGTCGTTCTACTTCCCGGCGTCGATGTCGCTCCTGGCGGCCTATCACGGCGCGGGGACCCGCTCGCGGGCCATGAGCATCCACCAGACGAGCGTCTACGTGGGCCAGGCGGGGGGCGTGATGCTCGCCGGCAACCTGGCCGAACGTTACGGCTGGCCCTCCCCGTTCTGGGTGCTCGGCATCATCGGGATCGTCTACGCGATCGGGCTCGCCTTCGTCCTCCGCGAGCCGCAGGAAAAGCCCCACGCGGAGCCGATTGATCCGGCGGAAGCCGCGTTCACGCTGCCGGACCATGCGACCGAGTTCGAGCATCCCCGCGCCCCGTTCTCCCCCTCGGCCTTCATGGCCAAGGTCAAGAACGTGCTCGAGAACCCGGCGGTCGTCCTCCTCTTCCTGGTCTTCATCGGCGCCAACTTCGTCGCCGCCGGGTTCATGGTCTGGCTGGTCAAATTCATCGACTTCACCTTCAAGCAGCGGCTGACCTTCTCGGCGAACATCTCCGCCATCTGGTCGATCGCCAGCCTGTTCGGGGCGCTGCTCGGGGGCGTCCTGGCCGACAAGGCGGCGAGCCGACTCGGCGGCCGCGTGCTCGTCCAGGGGCTAGGTCTCCTGATTGGCGCGCCATTTGTTCTCATGGCGGGCTGGGCGTCCTCGATTCCCATGCTCGTGGTCGGTCTGATCGGGTCCGGCCTGTGCAAGGGGGTCTACGATTCCAACATCTTCGCCTCGCTCTATGACGTCGTCCGCGCCGAAGATCGAGGGTTCGCCGCCGGCCTCATGAACACCGTCGGGTGGGCAGGGGGGGCGCTGGCCTCCGTGGCGATCGGCTATTCGGCCCGGGCCTACGGCCTGAGCGCGGCGTTCGCATCGATGGCGGGGGTCTATATCGTGGCCGGTCTGCTTGGACTCCTCACGTCCGTGATCGTCAGATCGCGGGCCGCACGCCAGGCACCCCCGGCATGACGCGAATCACCGCGAGAACCAGAAGGACCGAGGATTGAGCAGCTCGACAACCGTCGGTCCCGGACGGCCGCGTTATGAATGGGCGACTCGCGGCGACATCAACGCCTTCTTCGGGTTGATGCTCGACAATCTCGGCGACATGATCCTGATGGCGAGCCTCCTGGTTGCCGTCTACGGATTTCCGAAAGCCTTCGTGCTGACTCGGATGATCCCGGGGACGGCCGTCGGGGTGCTGGTCGGTGATCTGATCTTCACGGCGATGGCCTTTCGGCTGGCCAGGCGATCGGGCCGCTCGGATGTCACCGCCATGCCCCTGGGACTCGACACGCCAAGCACCTTCGGCGCGGTCTTCCTGATCCTCGGGCCGGCGTTTCAAGCCGCCATCGGGAGGGGCCTCGATCCCAATGCCGCAGCAAGCCATGCCTGGTTTTTGGGCATCACCATGATCCTGGCCTCGGGCATTTTCAAGGTCTTCTGCGCATCGCTGAGTGATTGGATCAGGCGCGTGGTCCCTCGCGCCGGGCTGCTCGGCTCGCTCTCCGCGATCGCGTTCGTCATCATCAGCTTCCTGCCGATGCTCGATATCGCCGCGATGCCGGTCGTCGGCTGGCTCTCGCTGGGGACAGTCCTCGCAACCTTGACCGCGCGTTGGCGGCTGCCCCGCGACATCCCGGGGGCGCTGGCGGCGGTCTTGCTCGGCTGCGTCGTCTATTACGGCCTGAGCGCGGCCGGGCTCGGCCCTGGAATCGGGGCCGGAGAGGCTCGCCCCTCGATGTCGTTCCGGGCCGATCTCCCGTTGCCCGTCGACGCGTGGTGGCGCTGGCTCCTGGAAAACTGGCGAGAAGCGATCGGCTATCTCCCGGTCGCGATCCCGCTGGCCCTGGCCACGGTCGTCGGGGGCATCGATTGCACGGAAAGCGCGGCCACGGTCGGCGATGACTATCCAACCGGACAGATCATCGCGGCCGAAGGTTTGGCGACGATCGTGGCGGGCATTTTCGGCGGCGTGATCCAATCGACCCCCTACATCGGCCATCCCGCCTACAAGGCCATGAGGGCGCGAGCGGCCTATACCCTCGCGACGGCTCTCTTCGTCGGGGCCGCGGGGGTATTCGGCTACTTCGATTGGTTCTTCTACCTGATCCCAAAATCCGTCGTCTTCCCGATCCTGATCTTCGTCGGCCTGGAGATCACGTCTCAATCCTTTCATGCGACCCCGAGGCGGCATTTCCCCGCGGTCGCCCTGGCCTGCGTCCCCGCGCTCGCCTACCTGTGCCTGATCGCGATCGGCCAGATCCTCCCCGAAGTCGGCAAACCCTTTCAGGAATTGAGGCCGCAGACTCAGCATTGGATCCAGACGATCACCGTCCTCTCGGGGGGATTCATCGTCACGAGCCTACTTTGGGGGACCGCCCTGGCCCATCTGATCGACGGCAAGATCCGGCCGACCGTCATCACGCTCCTGCTCGCCGGGGGCTTCTCCTGCTTCGGCATCATTCACTCTCCGCTCTCTTCGGGCGCAATTCTCCCGCCCAATCAGGTCATCAAACGACTGCAAGACGAGGGGAGGGGAGAGGCGTCACGATTTCAGACCCCCTATCATTGGGCCTGCGCCTACGGCCTCATGGCCGTGGCGTTGATTGGCCTTTCGAAATACGGCTCCTTCCCCGCCGGAGTCGCAGGAACCGAGCCGCCAGAGAGATGAACCGGGGTGCCGATGGAAGGGTTTCCCACATGCCGGCCGAAGCATCAAGTCGCCCGATCGAACGGCACCCCGAATTTCGGAATCCTTGAATTTTCCGGGTGTCTCTGGTATGAAACTTGCCATAGACTGCGGTTGAAATTCGGACAGAGCTCTTTGATCAAACCGGATTTACAAACCAAGCGATCCATTCACGAAGCTCGCAAATGTCGATTCGCGACTCGAAGCGATTGGTCCTCTTGTCGCGAGCGGGAGAATCTCTCGGCTGCCTGATGGAACGTGGACGACAGGCGGGTCATGTTCAAAGGAATTGGGGTCAGTCCCGGCGTTGTGGTGGGCATAGCCTACCGAGTGGAATCCGTCCTCAGCGTCGGGGAGCCGCAGGAATTGGAAAGTTCCTCGTTGGTCCCGGCCGAGATGGAGCGTTTCGACCGCGCCGTCGCCGATTCCTCGTCCGAACTCGAAGCCTTCGTCGCCAAGGTGACGCAAGAGCTGGGCTCATCCGCCGGGGATATCTTCCAATCGCATCTCCAGATCCTGAATGATCCCGGATTGATCTCCAAGGTCCATCATCTGATCGAAACGCGGCATCTCAATGCGCTCTCCGCGTTGCAGCTGGTGATGCAGGATTTCGCGACGCAATTCGCCCGGATCGAGCAGGAGTACTTCCGAGAGCGGATGACGGACGTCCGCGACGTGATCACGCGGATCGGATCGCACCTCACCCGGAAAACGCCCGACCCGATCGACCCCGCCGGCGACTCTCGCAACGGCGATCAGCCGGTCATCCTGGTCGCCCATGAGATCCTCCCCAGCCAGGCGATGAGCCTCGGCGATCTCGCCATCGCGGGGATCGTGACTGAGCTGGGCGGGACCACGAGTCACGCCGCCATCCTGGCGAGGAGCCGGGGGATTCCCGCCGTTTCCGGCGTCGATGGGCTCTTGAACGAGGTGGTGAGCGGAGACCTGATGGTCGTCGACGGCCGAGACGGCGTGGTGATCGTCCGGCCCGACTCGGAATCGACTTCCGCTTATCGAAAGGTTCAGAGGGAATTTTTCAACCTCAAGGACCAGTTGATCGCCAACCGAGACCTCCCATCGCTCACGACCGATGGAACCCAGGTCGACCTGCTGGCGAATATCAACAACCTGGCCGACGCCCAATCGGCCCAGAAGGTCGGCGCGGTGGGGGTGGGACTCTATCGGACCGAATACCTCTTCCTCACCCACCTCGACGTCCCCGACGAGGAAGAACAATACCAGTACTACCGCCAGATCATCGAGGATTCTCCGAATCAAACTGTGACGATCCGGGTGCTGGATATCGGCGGAGATAAAACCGTCCCCTATCTGAGCCGGCGGGGCGAGGCGAACCCGTTCATGGGCTGGCGTTCAATCCGGATCTTCTTCGAGAATCCCAGACTCTTCATCACTCAGGTGCGCGCCATCCTGCGCGCGGGGCGCCACGGCAAGGTTTCGATGCTCTTCCCGATGATCACCACGCTCGATGAACTACGCTTCATCAACGACCTGGTGAAAGAGACGAAGAACAACCTCAAACGGGAAGGGGTGGCCTTCGGCGCCGACGTGAAGACGGGCGTCATGATCGAGGTCCCCGCGGCGGCGCTCTGCATCGACCTGATCCTTCGAGAGACCGACTTCATCTCGATCGGCTCGAATGACCTGATCCAGTACCTCGTCGCCGCCGACCGAGACAATCCCAAGGTCGCGCATCTCTGCGAGCCGCTCAGCCCGGCGATCTTCCGGGTCCTCAGCATCGTCCTCGACGCCTGCCAGCGGACCGGAACTCCGGTCACCATCTGCGGCGAAATGGCCGGTCAGCCTCGATCATTCCTGATCCTCTTCGGGATGGGATTGCGCCGATTCAGCATGAGCCCGGCCTTCATCCCCACCATCAAGGCCCTCCTGAGGTTGGTCACGACTTCGCAGGCGGAACGCTTCGCCCATCAGGTGCTCCAGCTCAAAACGAGCGAGGAGATCCGCTCATATCTGACCGCCAGGCTGCATGAGATTTCCTCGTCGCTCGAAGCCTTCGACACGATCTGACTCGGGTCGGCGAGATCCTGACAGGGTACATGACCGAACGTCCCTGCGGCCGGATTCGGCATCTTTGTCAACTCGTGGGAGCAGCGTGTTGCCCCGCGAGTCCTCGACTGATAGGCTATCGTGCGTTCATTCGAACAAGAGTTGTGCGACAGTGGATAGGCAGTGCGTCGAGGCGTCTTGCAACCGGGCACACACGCAGGCTCGGTGCCGATCGATCGACGCGATTACTGCGAGATCGAGGTCGGCCGTCAAATCGCGACAGGTCGTCTCGGGCCACTTTATCGAACAGCGGCGGAAGAAAATCGCGAAGTTCCAGGTTTCGAGAATTCGAGAACGAGATTTTCTCGTTATCGAGAATCGCCATGGCGGTCTTGATCTCCATCGTGGCCGGAACTCGTGAATTGCGAAGAAGTTCGTGCAAAGAATCGATCAGACCGATTTACGGCATTGGGTTTGCTTGACTTGTCCAAATTGACGCCTCGAAGAAGTTTGATGCTTCTTCGGAGTCGAGTTTGGTTCAGACGGCGATAGCGGTCATCGAGATTGGAATCAAGCGATGGCAAAACGACCAAGCGTGAAGGAAATCTTGGAAGCCGCACGCCGAGGCGGCCCCGCCAAGCCCGCTTCGGAAGCTGCCGCCGAGGCCGAGGCCGCGGAGCCGACCGCTCCGGTCGAGGGTGTCGAGGCCCAGCCCACGGCCGCCGTCCCGCATCCGGCGGCGGACGTGCCGACGCCGTCCACGCTGGGGCGTCCGTTGACACTCAAGGAAAAATTGGCGGCGGCAAGGGCCGGCGGCGCGGCAGGTGCCGCACCCGCCCCCGCGGCACCCAAGAGCACGTCGGAAGGCAGCACCGCTCCTCCCGCCGCGTCGGGAGGGGCGAAGTCCGTCCCGCCGCCGAGTCCCCCGCTCGGCCGGCCGCTCACCCTCCAGGAAAAGCTCGCCGCCGCGAGAGCCAACAAGACGAAAGAAAGTGCCGCGGCCGTGGCCCATGCGGAAGGGGCCAAACCGGCGGCGGCCAAGCCGGCCGCCGTGGCCAAGCCCGCGGCTCCCGAGCGTCCGCTCCCCCCCCTGGAAGAGATCACCGACCCTCGGGATCTGGCGGAAGCCCTCAGGCGTAAAGGGGCCGAGAAGAGCAAGGAAGTTGCGGCCAAGGCGGCCCCCGCCAAGAAGCCGGCCGGAAAGCCGGCGGCGCCGAAGCCGGATTCCGTCCTCCCCAGGCCGACACGCGATCAAGCCGGTGCCCGTCCTTATGCTTCCTTCAGCGCGGAGATCAACCGTCGCGGCTTCATGATCAGCTCGCTCTTCGTCTCCTGGATCGCCGCCGCCTGGATCTCCTTCGTCGCGACTGTGACCGCCTGGAGCTTGATGAGCTTACGGTTCCTCTTCCCCAACGTCCTCGCCGAACCGCCGACGACCATCAAGATCGGCCTCCCCACAAAGTATGAACCCGAGGAGGTCAACGAATCCTACAAGGCCGAGTGGGGATTCTGGGTCGTGCGGACCAACCGTTACGACGGGCAGGAAATCCTGTACGCGCTTCAATCGATCTGCACTCACCTGGGTTGTCCGCCGAACTGGTTGGCCAACGAGCAGAAATTCAAGTGCCCGTGCCATGGGAGCGGCTTCTACATCACTGGGGTCAACTTCGAAGGTCCCGCTCCGCGCCCCCTGGAACGTTTCAAGGTCTCCCTGGCGGATGATGGCCAGATCGTCGTCGACAAGAGCCAGAAGTTCCAGGAAGAGCTTCAGCAGTGGACCGATCCCGATAGCTTTATTCCCGTTTGATCGCGATGCTCGTCCCATGGTCGCGTTTCATCGTCCTGGAGCTTCACCCCCGGTGCGGCCGGCCGATGGTGCGACCCGAGCATGGGCCGACACCTCAATACATCAGAAATCAATTGTCCCGATATCCCGATTTCGTCGCTCGACTGAACCGATACGTGGCTTCGATCCGAACCGCCGCTTGAGTGTGCGAGACCCCCATGCCGATCCTGGATAAAATCGCCGAGACTCAACTCTGGAAGAGCGTGTTCCGCCATCCGATGCCGACCGATCGTCGCAATCGAGTGGTGGTCATGCTGACCAATTTCTTCCTCCACCTGCACCCGGTCAGCGTCCGCAAGCAGGGGATCGCCCTCAGCTACACCTGGTGCATGGGAGGGACGACCTTCTTCCTGTTCATCGTCGAGGTGGTGACGGGCGTCCTGCTGATGTTCTATTATCGGCCGACGCTCGAGCACGCTTACAACGACATCCTCGCCCTGCGAGACGTGACGACCCTGGGGCTCCTCCGGGAGTTGCACCGCTGGGGGGCCCACGCCATGGTGATCGCGGTCTGGCTGCACATGTACCGCGTGTTCCTGACCGGGAGCTACAAACCCCCTCGGGAATTCAACTGGGTGGTGGGGGTGTTGCTCCTGGTCTTGACGTTACTTCTCTCATTCACCGGCTATCTCCTCCCCTGGGACCAACTGGCGATCTGGGCCATCACGGTCGGGTCGAACATGGCCCGCGCCACGCCGGGCTTGGGGGTCGAAGGCCCTGGAGCTTCCCTGCTCAATCTCAACGGGGTGAAGTTGATCACGCCGGGCTCCGACGCCAAGTTCGCCCTGATCAGCGGCCGGACGATCGGCGAGATGACGTTGAATCGATTTTACGTGCTCCACTGCGTGGCAATCCCCCTGGCCGTTTCGCTCCTGATCATGATCCACTTCTGGCGAGTGCGCAAGGACGGCGGGATCAGCGGCCCGATGTGATCCGATCCTCGATCCGGAAACCCCGAATTTCGAGCTTTGAACGACCCATGCATTACGACAACCCGACCCCCGCGGTCATGGCCGGATTGGCCTGGTACTACTTACTCGCGGCGATGCTCAACGCGGCCGCGGCCGCCTATGTGTCGTACATGGAAATGGTGTCCGAGGGGGAGTCGCGCGTCGGCCTGGCCCCCCGGACTCGCAAGTTGCCCGAGTGGTTAGTCGTGGCGTTCGTGGGGCTCTACGGCCTCGCCATGCTGGTCCTGCTCGGCCGGCATTACCTCGAAGGGGCGGTGAGCGCCGCCTACTTGCTCTGCGCGATCGCGAACACCCTCCTGGCGATCGCGGCCGGGGCCGACGCCGCCCACTTCGCGGAAGAGCGGGCGCATGTCACCGGCACCGAGGGGCCGCTGGAATCCCGACTGACGCTCGACGACCACATCCCGGCCGTCGGGCTCGGCCGGCCGATCACGCGGGCGCTCTGGACCCTCATCTGGGCCGTCTCCGCGGTCATCTTCCAGGTGATCGGCCTCTCCTACCTGATGGGAGGGCCGATCGTGATGCCGCAAATCTTCCGAGACGCGATCGACTCCGTGTCGGGTCCGACCACATTCTTCGTCGGCGCGACGATCGGCTTCGTCGCCCTCATCGCGTACCGCCGGCTGGTCGCGAACGGCCTCTTCGCGTGGATCATGGTCAACCTCTCGCTGCTCTTCTTCGGCCTGAGCATGACCGACTACGACTTCCGAGACATCGTCACCAAGCCGGACAACGTTCCCATCGTCGGCCTGATGGTCCTCGTGGGGTACTTCACCTGGCTCAGCCTCCGCCGGGCCGTGATCAACGATTCCCGAGCGGCGAAGGGGCTCCCGGTCCTGGAACAACTCGAACCGGAGAAGACCCTCACCTGGCCCGACCTGGTCTACACCGAGCTGATCTGCATGGTCGTCCTGACCCTCGTCCTCACCTGCTGGGGGGTCGCCCTCCAGGCTCCCCTGGAACAGCCGGCCAGCTCGACCACCGCCCCGAATCCCTCGAAGGCCCCCTGGTACTTCCTCGGCCTCCAGGAGATGCTCGTCTACTTCGACCCCTGGATGGCCGGCGTCGTCCTCCCCAGCCTGATCATCGTGGGGCTCATGGCGATCCCCTACATCGACACCAATAAGAAGGGGAACGGCTATTACACTTACGAGGAACGCAAGTTCGCCTACATCACCTTCCAGTATGGTTTCCTCGTCCTCTGGGTCATCCTGATTCTGCTCGGGACCTTCCTCCGGGGGCCGAACTGGAACTTCTTCGGACCTTACGAATACTGGGACTTGCACAAGCTGATCCCGCTCAACAACGTCAATCTGTCGGACATCGTCTGGATCCAGATGCTGGGGACCGCCAAGCCGCCGAACATCCTCCTCCGGGAGGCGCCGGGGATTTTCCTGTGCGTGGCCTACTTCGTCGTGGTCATCCCCGTCATGGAACGGCTCTTCTTCAAGAAGTACGTGCAGGAGGCGGGTTATCTCCGCTATCTCACGCTGGCCACGCTCCTGCTCTTCATGGCCAGCCTGCCGATCAAGATGGTCTTGCGCTGGACCATCAACCTGAAATATCTGGTGGCCATCCCCGAGTATTTTTTCAACATCTGATTCGATTTGATCCATCGATGGCATTCGATTTCGGTGTGCCGATACGGCACCGCTCCGATTGCCTTTCATCGGGCCGATACGAGACCGCGAACGATTTCCGAGGACAGGACGAACGACCATGCCCGCTACCGAGGAAACTTACAGAAGT
>CALKTZ010000111.1 GCA_937997355.1 uncultured Planctomycetales bacterium
GCCACAGCCGCGAGGAGGTCGAGGTCGTCCTGGTCAAATCGACCACAGCCGTCCCGAGTATCGATCTGAATCACTCCGATCGGTTCCTGGCTTCCATTCCAGACGGGGGCGCACATCAGGGAAAGGATCTTGCTGCCGGAGATGCTCTCGGTATCCGGGAAATCCCGGCCGAGATCCTTACTGAGAATGGCCTCGCCTTTGCCGATGACCCGGTTCAGGATCGTTCGACTGATGCTAAGCTCACCGATCGGACCATTCCGCGAGCGGATCGCCTGCGGCATCAGATTGATCTCGTCGCCCTCCTTGAGCAGGATGAAACCCCGTTCCGCTTGAGGGAAGATCTCGAACAGGGAGGTGAGTGTGAGTTCAAGAACGTCGTGGAGTTCCAACTTCCTGGAGAGTTGCTGGCTAATTTTTTGCAGGGCGCGGAGTTTTTCCAGAGGCTTGACCGTGGGGGTAGCCCCTTCTCCCGAAGGGATCACCTCGATTGAGGCGAAGATGGTCGACTGAGTCTCGTCCTCCTCCTCGCGAATCTGAAAAATCTGAGAACAGAATGTCAGCAGCATGTCGGCGATCTGGATGGTGGCTCCGTTTTCAAGAGGAACGAGGTCCGTGGAAATCTTCCGTTGATTGAGGAGAGTCCCGCGGGTGCTTCCCAGATCCTTCAAGAAATAACGGCCATCCCTGCATTCGATGGAGGCGTGTTTACGCGATACCGACATCGGCTCAAGCACGATGTCGCAGTCGGAATTTCGCCCGATGACGGTGACAAGCTGATGGATCCGGAATTGACGGCCCGATTGGGCGCCCGTTGTGATTTCGAGAGTGGGAATGCTTCTCTGCGAGATTGCCATAACGATCCCCACATCGCGGATGATGACTGAATGCTACTTCGCGCTCAGCCAGGAAGAATCCAGGCGGCCTCCTGCCCTCGAATTTCCAGACCGTCAAATGGATGCGTTCGTCTGTTCATGGATGCCGATTCTACGGAATGCTCACGAGCCAGGCACGCGCAATCGGAAAGAATCTTCGGAATGCCGCTAAAGAGTTATCATTTCTTGAGGGGAAAATCCCGAAATCGATCCTTTGCGTCTCACTCATGACGATGCCGAGCCTATTGTCCATCTTAGGCCGATGAACGTAAACCGTTCGCCCGCGGCTTCTCCGAAAATCTTCGGGCTCTTCGGATTGCGTCAATCGGCAGAAAGATTTCAGCACGCCCATCGATACCAAGGGGACCGGATCGAGACGGGCCATGGTTTTGTTGCGGATTACTTGACGAGATTATCTCCGAGTCCTTGATTCGGCTCCATTTGGATTCATGCAAGCCTGACCGGAGTTGCCTGTAATCGAGATTTTTTTCGGAGCATTCCGAGCAAAATTGATGACAATAGAAGACCCTTTGGTCGATGCTCGGGAGTCAGATTGTCGGCATGGAACTCGATTGAAGTCTGGCATTCAAAAGGTCAAGGAGAGGTCGATGAGCTCCCCTGGTTCGCTGACCCAATGCATCTACAATCTGAGATCACCCGACTATCA
>CALKTZ010000112.1 GCA_937997355.1 uncultured Planctomycetales bacterium
CCCGCGCGACGTGATGGGGATGATCTCGGCATTTCAGGCCGGCAAGCTCGAAGAGGCCCGCGATGCCCATCGCCGACTCTTCCCGCTTTGCCGAGACCTGCTCGGCCTCGCCCCCAACCCCATCCCCGTGAAGGCTGCAATCCAAATGCTGGGCCGAGGCAACGGCGAGCTTCGGCTCCCCCTTTGCCCTCTCGATGAGCCCTCGGAAGGGCACCTGCGAGCGGCCCTGATTCGCTCCGGCCTCTTGACCCCTACCCAATAATTGGACAATGAATAACTCGTCTCAGACATATTATCCATGATACGTCCCATCCCGAGTTATTCAGTCGTTCCCCAGTACTCCTGTCACCTCCACACCGATGATCAATCGCTCACCAGAAACCTGGATGTGACGGTTTTCCGAATTTGAGACTGTCCTGCCCCGCGAGGACCTGGAACGCCCGTTGGCGGATCCAAATTCCTCCGACATTCGAGTTGTGAAGACACTTCATGTGTTTAACACAAATCGAAATAACAGTCTTGATTCTGACTTTTTTGTCCACCATTTTGGTATCAAGGATCGTCTCCCATGCCTCGAAAAGATACGAAACGTGTGACCGAAGTGAATGGTGAGGGTGCGTCGGCACCTGAGGTTTCGGAGCAGTCCATCCGCGAGCTCGCCCAGGTCTTCAAGCTCCTCAGCGACGAGACGCGACTCCGGATCCTCTTCTTCCTGGCCCTCTCGCCGACCAGCGAGCTGCACGTTACCGATCTTTGTCGCAAGCTGGGCCAGAGCCAGCCGGCGGTCAGCCATCATCTGGCCCTCCTGCGGGTCTCCGGGCTGATCGAGTCGCGCCGCGAAGGGAAACACAATTTCTATAGTGTCCGAACGGACCACTTCGGCGAATTGCTGCTGAGCCTCTTCACCTCCGTGGGAGACGCGCCGAAGAAATTCCGCTTCCACGACTTCATTCTCACCTACTCGGGTGAATGATCGGTCATTCGCGATATAGTGATCGAATGAAAGCACGATCCCCATCCGGATCCACGGATGGGGAGCTTTCCCCCTCCCCTCCGATCCCGGTTCCTTCCATCTCGACAACCATGCCTTGATGAGGCTCGTCGGTCGGACTCGATTCGCTTCGACGGCAGGCCGCATCGAACCCGTCAAATCTCCCTCGCCTCGCAATTCCGAATGATCGCTACCGTCGATCTCGGTCTGGCCGATTCCGAGGAATTCGGTTAAGTTTGAGATTCGACTCGTCCATCAGGCGACGCGTTCATTTCGGCGCGGCTGTCGGGAGAGGTCCATCGCGGGGATCTCCTGGCCGCGTTCGACCCCGGGACGTGGTGACGTAGGGAGGCTCCGTGTCCTATCGCAGCTTCAAACATCTGCTCGGAGAAACGAGCCTAGAGCGAAAATGTCGATTCATTTTCGGCGCGGGGATCCTGCTCCTGGTCTCGGGGAGCTTCTTCTGGTATGGCCAGAAGACGGAGAGCCTGGTCCTGAAGCAGACCGTCCTGACGGCGCGCGGCCAGGTCCGCCCCGCCCTG
>CALKTZ010000113.1 GCA_937997355.1 uncultured Planctomycetales bacterium
TGGGAATCGTGTCGTATCGTGTGCTCGTGACGGACAAGCTCGCCGAAGAGGGGTTGGAGATTCTCCGGGGGGAGCCCGGGATCGAAGTGATCGTCGACAGCAAGCTGGCGAAGGACCCCGCCGCGCTCAAGGCCGCCCTGGCGGAGGCCGACGGGATCGTGATCCGATCCGGCACCACCCTGACTTCCGACGTGCTCGACGGCCAGACCCGGCTCAAGGCGATCGCCCGCGCGGGGGTGGGGGTCGATAACATCGACGTCCCCACCGCCTCGAAGCAAGGGATCGTCGTGATGAACACGCCGGGGGGGAACACCGTCTCCACGGCCGAGCACACGATGGCCCTGATGCTCGCCCTCGCCCGGAACGTCCCCAAGGCCAACGACAGCCTCAAGGCGGGCCGCTGGGACCGCAACAAGCTCACCGGCAGCCAGCTCGAAGGGAAGACGCTAGGAGTCGTCGGCCTGGGGCGCGTCGGCCTGGCGGTCGCCAAGCGGGCGATCGGCTTCGGCATGACCGTCATCGGCTTCGACCCGTTCCTCTCGGCCGAGAAATGCCTCGAACACGGGATCGAGAGCATCCCGAATCTGGACGACCTCTGGGCGCGTTGCGACTTCATCACCCTCCACACCCCGCTGACCGCCGAGACCCGCAATCTCGTCGGCCCCAAGCAGTTCGCCGTCATGAAGCCGACGGTCCGGATCATCAATTGCGCCCGAGGGGGGCTGATCAACGAGCAGGCGCTCGCCGAGGCCCTCGACTCGGGCAAGGTCGCGGCGGCGGCGATCGACGTCTTCGACCCCGAGCCCCCCGCGGCCGATCATCCCCTGGTCAACCATCCCCAGGTCCTGGTCACCCCGCACCTGGGGGCCTCGACCGAGGAGGCGCAGGTCTCGGTCTCGGTGGAAGCGGCCCGGCTCCTGATCGATTACTTCACCAAGGGGCAGGTCCGGTTCTCGGTCAACATGCCGACCCTCGACCGGGCCGAACTCGAAGACATCAAGCTCTACCTCGACCTCGCCTGGCGGCTGGGGATGCTCCACGCCCAGATGGATCGCGGCACGCTCAAGTCCGCCCGGCTCACCTATCGCGGCGAGGTGGCGACCAAGAATACCAGGCTCATCACCGCAAGCTTCGCGGCCGGGTTGATGGAAGCCGCCCTCTCGCAGCAGGTCAACCTCGTCAACGCCATGGCGCTCGCCCGGGATCGGGGGATCGCCATCGAGGAGGAGACGGCCGAGGCCCCGGGAGACTTCGCGAGCTTGATCCAGGCCACCGTCACCACCGAGCAAAAGACCTATGTCGCCTCGGGGACCCTGTTCGGCAAGCAGTTCCTCAGGCTCGTGCGCCTGGGATCGTTTCTGCTCGACGCCCACATCGACGGCACCCTGATGATCTTCTCGCACCGCGACCGTCCCGGCCTGATCGGCTATCTCGGCCAGACCCTGGGGAACCAGGGGGTGAACATCGCCCAGATGAACGTCGGCCGCGAAGTGCCGGGGGGCGAGGCGATCGGCGTCGTCAACCTGGACAGCGTCCCGTCCGAGTCGGCGTTGCAAGACGTGTTGAAGCATCCGGACATCGTCAGCATCAGCCTGATCAAGCTTCCCCCCCAGGACGCGATGCCCCCCTGGCTCGCAAGCTGAGGTATGGTGGAGTTCGTTGTCTTGTCCACGATTCGGGGCCAAATTTCGTCCACTACGGATCATTGAATGACCGAGCACGAACCTTCTCAACAACCGGCCACTCGGGAAACCACCCCGCGGCAAACCCGCGCACGGACGCGCTCGATCATCCAGGACGATGTGACTCACGAGGCCGTGGCCCGGCGCACCCCCGACCGGATCAACAAGGCGGTGGAGCTGGCCAAGGCCTGCGCCCGGATTGCCGACGACAACCGAGCCAAGGATATCGTCATCCTGGACCTTCGACACGCCACGGCGATCGTCGACTTTTTCGTGATCGCCACCGCGTCATCCCGAAGGCAGAGCCATGCGATCGCATCCGAGATCGACGCGGAGATGAAAAAAAGGGGCGAGCGCAAGCTCGGGATGGAAGGGTCGGAAGAGGGGCGATGGGCGCTCATCGACTACGGCGATTTCGTCGTCCACATCTTCTCCCCCAATGACCGATCTTATTACGCCCTCGACGAAATCTGGGGGGACGCCTCGCGCATCGAATGGCGAGACGCATCCGCATCTCCCCCGACCGCGCCGTCCTCGGCACCGCCGATTGCTGAAGGCGATGCCGAAGCCGCTGAGTAGCCAGGATGACAGTTCGGCGCGGGTCTCCCGACCTCGCCGATACCGCCGACCGAAAGTCTCCAAACCGATGCGTGGGCTTGGTCGCGCGGAAAAGGAGGCGGGCACGCGGAGTATCGTCGAGCCGGTCCCCTTTTCCGCTCCGGCTCTTCGATCGTGAAACTCGTAAACCATCCCGTGCCGCAAGCCGCGAATTTTTCCTTCCTCCTCCGACCCTCGAAACTCAGTCACGCCCATGAACGTTCTCGCCTGGTTACGTAAGGCCTTCGCGGCGGCAACCCCGGCCGGCGGTGATCCCGAGGCGTTCGGCAATGCCGTCCGGACCGCGACCGACTCCAAGTTCGGCGAGTATCAGGCCAACGGCTGCATGGCGCTGGCCAAATCGCAGAAGCGTAATCCCCGCGACCTGGCGCAAGAAGTCGCCGCCAGGGTGGTGCTGAGCCCGGTCGCCGGTGCCCCCGAGGTGGCGGGCCCCGGATTCCTGAACGTCCGGCTCGAAGACGCCTGGATCGCCCGGACGCTCCGGGATCTGCTGAACGATGAATCGCTCGGCATCGAGCCCGTCGGCGATCCGAAGACAGTCGTCATCGATTACTCGTCCCCCAACGTCGCCAAGCCGATGCACGTCGGGCACATCCGCTCGACCGTCATCGGCGAGAGCCTCGCGCGGATCCTCTCGGCCGTGGGGCATCGCGTGATCCGCGACAATCACCTCGGCGACTGGGGATCGCAGTTCGGCATGATCCTCTGGGGCTGGAAGAACCATCGGGACGAGTCGGCCTTCGCCGCCAACCCGGTCCACGAGCTTTCCCGACTCTATCGACTGGCCCAGCAGAAGATCCAGGAGAAGGAAGCAGGGGTCGAGGAAGCGACCCGGGCCGAAACCGCGAAGCTCCATGCCGGCGACCCGGAAAATCGCCGGCTCTGGAAGGAGTTCATGCCCGAGTGCCTGAAGGCACTCCAGTCCGTGTACGACCGGCTCGATATCCGATTCGATCACGAGCTTGGCGAGAGCTTCTACGACCCGATGCTGGAATCGGTCGTCGATGACCTGGAGAAGAAGGGGCTTGCCGTCGAGAGCGACGGCGCCCGCGTGGTGTTCGTGGAGGGGATCAAGGCCCCCTTCATCGTCAGGAAGCGCGACGGCGCCTACAACTACGCCACGACCGACCTCGCCACGATCAAGTATCGCGTGGATACCTGGAAGGCCGACCAGGCGCTCTATGTGGTCGATAACCGCCAGGGAGACCATTTCAAGCAGCTTTTCGCGGTCGCCAAGATGTGGGGTTATGACAAGATCGAGCTGGAACACGTCGCCTTCGGCTCGATTTTGGGGAAGGATCGGCGTCCGTTCAAGACACGATCGGGGGATGTCGTCGGGCTCGAATCATTGCTGGACGAGGCGGCCTCCGAGGCGCGCAAGGTGGTCGACGAGAACAGCCCGCACCTCGACGAGCAGGAGCGGGCAAACGTGGCCGAGATCGTGGGCCTGGGGGCCATCAAATATGCCGATCTCTCCCAGAACCGGCTCAGCGATTATGTCTTCGACTGGCAGAAGATGCTGGCCATGAACGGCAACACCGGCGCTTATCTGCAATATGCCTACGCGCGGATTCAGAGCATCTTCCGCAAGGGGGAGATCGCACCCGAATCGATCCGCGAACAGCGTCCCCCGGTCCTGCTGAGCCATCCCGCCGAGCGACGGCTGGGGGTCCTGATCCTTCGCCTCCCCGAAAGCCTCCTCCTGGCGGCCCAGGAGCACAAGGCGAATGTGCTGACCGACTACCTGTTCGAGCTTGCCAACGCCTTCAGCGCCTTCTTCGAGGAATGCCCCGTCCTGAAGGCCGAGTCTCCCGAACGGCGGAACAGCCGCC
>CALKTZ010000114.1 GCA_937997355.1 uncultured Planctomycetales bacterium
GGCCGTCATCGCGTTCACCGTTCCGGTCAGCCGAATTATCCCGAATATTATCACCAAAATGAATCTTCCGGCGACGAGTCCTGATGGCCAGCCCATGAGCTATGCCCTGGACCACAAGGAGGGGGGACGCCGCCTCCTTGAAACCTGGACGCTCGTCGAAGGGGGCGTTCAAAACGGCGATCACCTGATCGTCTATCCCGAGGTGGTCGCCGGCGCCCGTGCGGGCACGATTCCGGTCGACTGATTGCCGAGGCAATCCCACTCAAGCGGCTCCTGGATTCTCATCGTCCGTCGAATCGGTTGAATGATTGAAAATGCACGCATCACCAAGATTGCGGCGACTTCGGAACGACCTGGCGGCGTTGGAACAGCTTCGTTCCGAGAGTTCGGTTTTTTCCTTCACCGCCCAGGGGAATCCTCCGCATCATTACCAGATCACCTTCAAAGGCCGGAGCCTGTGGCGCGATCGAGGCCAGGTGAGGCCCCTGGAGCTACACCGGATCGAGATCAAGCTGGGGGCTTCCTATCCGCGCACCATGCCGGAGATCCGATGGATCACACCGATCTACCATCCGAATATCTCCGAAATCGGCATGGTCTGCCTGGGCGGATACGGCACCAATTGGGTTCCCAGCGTTCAACTCGATGAGCTCTGCACCATGCTCTGGGACATGGCGCGTTATCACAATTACGATATCCGCAGTCCCTACAATCGAGACTCCGCCTTATGGGCGGCCAACCAGGTGGTCCTGACCTTCCCCACCGATACCCGTTCGCTCCGGGACCTCCGCGTGGCCAAAGGACGCATCGCCCCCGCGGCCGGCGCGAATGGCCATGCGAAGGGTGAGCCGGGAGATCAACCTTCGCATGATTCCCCCCGACTGAGCCGGGTTCGGCGGTTTTCTCATTTTTACGAATCGATCTTCGGAAGCCGGGATCACTCCGAGATTCAGATTGAGCGCGTCGAATCCAGGACCAAGCAGACCTCCAACGTTTCGGAAATCCCTCCCGAATCGTCGCCCCGGGACAAGTTGAATCCGTCGAATCGCGCTCCATCCGAGCCAATTCTGCAAGACAGGGCCGAAGACGCTCCCATTCCTGAAATTGAGTCAACCCCTGATGAAGCGGTCGCGAGTCGTCCATCGATCGAGCGCATCGCCAATCCCGAGCCAATGTCTCCGGTCGAGTTCGTGTTTCAAGATGTTCAAGAATCCTCCCGGACCGAAGGCTCGAATTCCTTCGGAGGGGACGAGGAAATCTTATTTATCGGTTGAATGAACCCGGTTCAGACCGCAATTCATCATGATTCATCAATCCGTCGATCGGGGCGAAACGATGGATGACGCTCCGTTCCTCATTGATGAGGACGATCGCTATGCGAGGCTCCGGCTCATCTCCTGGTGGCGCCAGGATCGGCTCCGCGCTTCGAGAGTTCTGGTGGTTGGCGCGGGTGCCCTGGGGAATGAGGTCCTCAAGAATCTGGCACTCGTCGGCGTGGGCACCCTGATCGTCATCGATCTCGACTCGATCGACTTGTCGAACCTCTCGCGCTCGGTCCTGTTCCGGGCGGATGACGGAGGACGGCCGAAGGCGATCGTGGCGGCGGAACGAACGCGGGAGTTGAATCCCGAGATCGACGTGATCCCGGTCCATGGCGACGTGATGACCGACCTCGGCCTCGGGAGCTTCGCCGACGTCGACCTGGTCATCGGCTGTCTCGACAACCGGGAAGCGCGACTCTGGGTCAATCGGCAGTGCTGGAAAGTGGGCACTCCCTGGATCGACGCCGGTATCCAGGAGATTCAAGGAGTGGTGAAGGTCTTCGTCCCCCCCGACTCATCCTGTTATGAATGTGCGATGACGGAACGCGACTATCAACTCTTGAACCTGCGCTACAGTTGCCCGCTCCTGAAACGAGATGAGATCCTCGCCGGCAAGGTGCCGACCGCGCCGACGATCGCCTCGATGATGGCCGGCCTTCAGGTCCAGGAAGCCCTCAAACTCCTGCATGGACTGCCGGTTGCCGCGGGCTCGGCGCTGGTCTTCAACGGCGTTTCCAACCAGTTCTACACGACGCTGCTCCCATTCCGCGACGACTGTTTGAGTCATGAAACCTATCCCGAGCCCATCCCCCTCGCCCTGAGCCACACCCAAACGGCGACGGACTTGTTCCAATCGATTCGCGACCGATTGGAAGGCCCTTTCACACTCGGGCTCGACCGCGAACTCGTCGCGGCGATCTCTTGCCCTCGTTGCGGCGACCGGCGGAGCGTGATGCGTCCGAGAACCAAAGTCCGGCTTTCCGATTCCATCTGCCCAAAGTGTAAGGAACCGGCCCTCCCCGAGATGACCAGCGAAGTCGCCGAAGGCTCCGCGCTGGCCGATGAGCCACTCGCCAGGCTCGGGATCCCCCCGTACGATA
>CALKTZ010000115.1 GCA_937997355.1 uncultured Planctomycetales bacterium
CTCCTCCCACTCCCGGCAAACCACCGCGAGGAAGTCGCTCCCGGACGGGCTCGACTCGGTGAGCTCCTCGTCGCCGTGGGCGCCGTAATAGCCGATCGCCGATCCCTGAACCAGTGCCTGGGGGCGCTTCTTCGCCTGTCCAATGGCGTCGACGAGGTGCTGGGTTGAATGAACGCGGCTATCGCGAATCTTGTGCTTGACCTCCGCATTCCAGCGCTCGGCGAAGAGATTGTGCCCGGCGAGGTTTACCACGACATCGCAGCCGTCCACCTCGTGCTGCCAGCGGCCGGCGATCGTCGGGTCCCCCTGGATGAATTGATAAGGCCGCATCGCGGGCTGTCGACGCATCTGGTCGGAGTGCCGGGAGAGGATGACCGGAGAGTGCCCTTTCTCGAAAAGCTTCCTGGCCAATTCCCGGCCGATCAAGCCCGATCCGCCCGTCATGAAGACTCGCATCGCCGACCTTCCCCCTGCACCCGAGTCACGCGAAACCGGCCTGTAACATCCGCGCTCGACCCGCTTGAGCGTGGTCGTTGGCGAGGCCGGGTCAAACTCTTCGCACGATCATCCACATCTTTTAGTCCAGGCGACGGCAACGTCAAGGACCGAGTGCGATCGATTGCGCAAGGCGTGGGGTCAAAAGGAAAGAAGGCCTCAACTCGCGGCGGCATGCGTCGAGCCGAGTCCTTCTTTGATTTGGGGCGAGGATCAGGCGGCCTTCTTCTCGGCGATCAGTTGGACGATCTGGCGGATCGAGTCGAGATGCTCGACTCCTGCCTCGTGGGCCTCGACCGTGATCCCGAATTTCTCTTCGAGGAAGACGACCAGTTTCAGTGTGCTGATCGAGTCGAGGATTCCACCCGTGATCAACGGGGTCCGGTCGTTGAGTTCGTCGGGATCTTCTCCCGGCAGAAACTCATTGAGAATGAAGCCGCGAACCGTGTTCTCGACATCGTCCATTGGTACTCCTCCTTGGTTGTTCGAGAAGTGACGCGGCCCAAATCAATTCGAGCCTTCCCGACATCCGCTCGGGGCAGGAACCAATTACCCCGAAAGCATTAAGGGTAATCCACGCCGAGGGCGACAGCCCTAAGATCAGTAGCGACATTCTGGCCAATTGCGGCAGAATCGCCCAGATGGATTGGCAAACTTTCCTCGAAAGCCTCCTGAATCACACGCCCTTCCATGCTCCGCGGGATCTCCAGGCCGAGCATGGCCAGCGTCGTGGGGGCGATGTCGTGGAGGTCGGCCGCGTAATTCTTTCCGGGGCGGATTCCGGGGGCGTCGATCGCGAAAACCCCTTCACGCCAGTGGGTTGCGGGGAGATTGGCGTCATGCCGGAAAATTTCGTTCCGCGCCGAGACCGACCACTTGGCCTGGGCCTGAAAACCGTCCGCCGAGAGGGCCAGGATGTCGGGAATTCCTTGCTGCTCGGGATCGAGGTCGTAACGGTCGCCGACCGAGAACACATCTCGGAAGACCAGTTCTCCCGTCTCAGGATCGCGACACGTTTTCATGAGGTCGATGATTTCGGCGGTCGTCCGGTCGGCCGCGCCCTGCGTGGAGAGGATCGCCCGGTTCAGGAAGATACATCCGCTCAGCTGGCCAAAGGGAGCGAATGCGACGGTCCGCTTCCAGTCGCAGCCGATCTGCCCCTCGACGGGGCGCGGCGACATCTTGGACGTGTTCCGAGGAGCATTGCGGTTTCTCCAGCGCCGAAACCGCTCCTTCATGCGGATCATGCGATACTGGAACCGCGTCCCGTAACGCAACGATCGCTGGAACCTCGCCTGGCAGAGGAGGCCGTTGACATTCACAAGCTTGCGGCAGGGGCCGAATCCGTGGTCGGAAACGACGATCGCGGCATCTCGTCTCGCGGCGAGGTCGAGCAACATCCCGATGGCCTCATCGAGCGCGATCAGGCAATCTTCGACCTCGGTATTCCAGCCGATCTCGCGAACACCGGTCTCATCGACATCCAGGTAGGGCCAGAGGCGATGCTGTAAGCTATCGAGATTATGAAAATGGACCATCAAGGCGGTCCAATCAACCCGGGCGTCGGCGCGAAGCGCCGCCTTCGCCTGGGCCCGAAACACCGCCTGGTTCCGGACCGAGATGGCCTCGAGCTCCTCCAGACTCCTCGGCCGGCGCTTCCAGAGGATCTTGTGCGTGTAGTCGGGCAGGACCGACCGGAGCTCACGGCCGAAATCCGGGCACTGGTCGAAGGCCAGGTCCAAACTCGGTGCCTCGGCTCCCGAGACGATCAGTCCGCGAACCCGAGGCTGCGGGAAGGTCATCGGCAAATTCAAAGACACCGTCGCGCAGCCGGCGGCATCCAGGATATGCCAGAGAGTCGGGATTCGGACTCGGCCCGCGTGATTGGGACACACCGAGCGGTCCGAGGGTTCCAGGTAGGAGAATTCGTGGATGCCGTGGGTCGGCGGAGTGCAGCCGGTGGAGAAGGAGGTCCAGGCGACCGGGGTCACCATCGGATCCGAAGATCGAAGCGTCCCCGTGGCCGACCGTCGCCAAAATCCCGCCAACCGAGGCATGAGCCCTCGGTCGAAGCAAGGGCCCAGGACCGCCATCGTCCCGCCATCCAACCCGAGAAAGACAACCCGGCTCGCGTGATTCGACATGAATTCTCACCTTATTCCGGGCCGTCTTGCCGCATGCGGGCAGATCGCGGGCCGCGGATCACGAGAGGAATCCGCCGCGGTCGGACTGGCCGGAGCAAGAGACCGGAATTCGGCGCGGAGGCTATCCCCTCCCGGCGAAACGGTCAATGTCGAATTCGGTTTCAAACCAGGAAAGCAAGAGTGGGCAGCGAAACCAGGCAAGATTGCTCAGTAGACGTTGAAGTCGTAGAGCGAATAGTTCGAGGTGGCATTCATCCGCGTGAGGAGAATCCGGACGTAACGGCCGGACCCATTCAGGTTCGCATATTCCTGCCAGCCGCCGCTCGTGTTGCCGGTAACCGTCTTCAGGGTGGTCCAGGCCTGCGTGTCGTTGCTCACCTGGATCTGGAAGTCGACGGCGTAGGCGAGTTCCCAGTCGAGCTTGACCGAGTTGATGGCGGACACGCTCCCCAGATCGACGTAAATCCAGGCGGTGCTGTTGCTTCGCATCCACTGCCCGCTCGACCAACGGGTGGTGCTGTTGCCGTCGTTGACGTTACCCGCGGCGTAGGCCGGTCCCTCGTCCGACGACGAATAGGCCGCCTTCCCGAGAGCGAGATCCTTGGGGATCGGCGCCGTCGCCACGCCGCTCGCCGGAGTGACCCGGATGCCGCTGACCTTGGCGTTGTTGACGATCGATGCGAACGTCACCACCACACGGCCCGACGCGTCCGCCGTCGCGCCGAACGTGTACGCCACCGCGCGATTGATCCCCCCCGTCGCCGCCACGATGTCGAAGTTCTTCAGCGCCGACGACCCGTTGATCGACACGTTGAACACCCGCTGCCCCGGCGAGTTGAAGAAGATCTCCGCGAAGTCCAACCGCACGTCGTACGAGCCCCCCGCCTTCAGGCCCCCGATCGTGTAGCTGAAATTCCCGTACCGCTCCGTCTGGTACACCCCCTGCGGCGCCGGATCGGCCACGCCAGACGTGATGATGGCGGACGTCGTCGCATTGAGGCTGCCGCCGCTGAACCCGGTGTCGGCGGAGTAAACTCCGGACGCTCCCCCGCCCGCATCGATGGCGACCATGGAGGGGGCCGCCGGAGTGACTCGGATGCCGCTGACCTTGGCGTTGTTGACGATCGATGCGAACGTCACCACCACAC
>CALKTZ010000116.1 GCA_937997355.1 uncultured Planctomycetales bacterium
GCAGGGAGCATGTCGAGCAATTGGCGGAACATCTTGGCTGCCTGGTCCGGATTCTTCTTTTCGAGTTGGGCAAGGCCCAGATAGTAAGTCGCGTAAATATCGAGCCCCTCTTGAACGAGCGGCGGAATCGGGGTCTTTTTGTCCGTCACGAAGGTGCCGTTCTCGGCGAGTCGGAAGGCGACGTATTCCTGGATGGCATCATCGAGGTCGCCCCGCAACTGCTTGACTCGTGCGTAGACCAGGGGAAGTTCGAGCCGGAAGAAGACGAGCGATTGCTGGGTCGAGAGAGAGAATTGACCATCGGTGAAGAGGCGGGTTTCAACATCGAGCGGCAACGGCCACATCGCGACGATGCCCAGGCGAGATCCGAGCGCCTTGGCGAACTGATTCTTCTCGTCGACCACGTCGCGGAAGAGGATCGTCCGGTTTTTTCCGGAAAGCTGCTGCTGGAGAAGCTTCATCTTGGGGGAATAGAAGCTCACGCTCGAATCGAGCAGGACGCCGATCTTGCTCGGGCTCGCCAGGAGTGATGCCTGGCTGGTGCCATAGGGGGATTCGCCCGGGAGATTCATCTGTTCGAGAATCGCCGGGTCGGCCATGGCCTGGTCGAGCGTTGCAACCCCCCTGCCCCCCGGTCCGGGGATCGGAGAACCGACTCGCGCATCGAACAGATACAATTTGCCGTCGATCAAGACCGCACAGATCCAGACGATCGAAGGGGGAACGCCGGGCTGCGCCCCGAGCAATTTCGACACCCGGTCCGGATTGAAGCCCATCTTGTTGGCGAGAGGCTCGATGCGATTCCCCTTGGAATAGGTCACGAGACCTACGTCGATACCAAGCTGACGGCAAAGCGCCATGAACACCCAGGACCGCTCGGCCCAGTAGCCGTCGGCCTCGGTGGCGAGACCTCGCATCAGGACGTCGTAGGGCCTTGCATAAGCCTGATAAAGCTGAGGAGATCCCAGAGATCCGGCGGGGACGAGCTGGATTTGCCGGACAATCCAATCGAAGAGCCGATGCACTCTCGTCAGATCGTCACCGACTCCGGCCACTCGGTTGGCGATCGAATAGTACATCATGCAGTCTTCGACGTGCCGGGCGTCTCGCAGTTCCCACTGCGGATTCTGAAGGCTCTTCAGCACATCGGGGGAAAACTGGGTTTCCAGATATTTTCTAGGTTCCGCCTCAAGCTGATATTCGCTCGACGGTGTTCCCTCGAAATACTGGTTGAGCTTCTGAATCGCCAATCCGAAGTTGCTCCCCCCCGGCTGGAGGGCAGAACGCTGAATCAGGGTGATGCTGCTATCCAGGATCGCGGTCCGCTCAAGCACTTCCCGGCCGGTGCCCGTGGGGGTTATTTGCGGCGAGTTCGCCGAACCGGTACCTGAAGACTTCCGCTCGACGATTGCCGATAAATCATCCTTATAAGTGCCGGTAGGCCTGGTATAGGAGGGTGGGGCGGAATAATCACAGCCGGATAATGCACCCAGGACAAGGCAAAACGCCGTCCCAATACCGAGACGAATGCAGACGTTCAAAGGAGACACTCCTGACGCTAATCCGGCGCACCTAAGTCGCGGAGGCCGGAATTAATACTGTTGCGGTATCGTGGTGGAAATCAATGCGAGGAAGAGACTCAACCCATATTGTGGAGTTTAGCAACGCGCGCGACGAGACCTTTGCGGTCGCCGTGTCCCTTATTTTTGAGAGTACGGCCCACACAATCGGAGAGTTCGCGCGATCCTTCAGCAAACTCTCTTCAATTCACCGGGAGTTGATTCCGGTTCGCTTATGAAATAGCCTCCCGAATCCGGAGACAGGTCCGAAGAAGCAACTCCAAATCCTTGAGATATAATGCGTTGGGACCATCGGAAAGCGCCTTTTCCGGATCGGGATGGACCTCCAGAAACAGGGCATCGCAGCCGGCGGCGACGGCGGCCCGGGCCAGATAAGGGACCATCTCGCGTTGGCCCGACGAAGCCGTCCCCCCCGCCCCGGCGCTGGGGAGTTGGACCGAATGGGTTGCGTCGAAGACCACGGGAGCCCCGGTCTCCTGCATCTGAGGGATGGCTCGAAAGTCGTTGACCAATCTCCCGTAGCCGAACGTGGTGCCGCGCTCCGTCAGCAATACGCCGGCAGCTTTGAACTCGCTCATCTTCGCGACGACGTTTTTCATGTCCCAGGGGGCCATGAACTGTCCCTTTTTGACATTCACCGGGCGTCCGGTTGCCGCCGAGGCTTCGAGAAGGTCGGTTTGCCGGGCCAAGAAAGCTGGAATCTGGAGCAAGTCCACGACATCCGCCACCTCCGCAGCCTGATGCACTTCATGAATGTCGGTCGTAACGGGCAACCCTGTCTCGGACTTGATGACCTGGAAGATTTTCATCCCCTCTTGCAATCCGGGGCCGCGAAAACTCGACCCGGATGTCCGATTCGCCTTGTCGTAGGAAGCTTTGAAAATGAGAGGGACATTCAGTTGGCCGCAGATTTGTACCAACTCTCCGGCAATCCTCCGCGTCATGTCTCTCGGTTCCATGACGCAGGGACCCGCGATCAAGGCCAGAGGTTTGCCCCGTCCGATCTGGACCGGTCCGATTGTTACCGGGTTGGGAGAGACCATCCTTGCTCCTTACTC
>CALKTZ010000117.1 GCA_937997355.1 uncultured Planctomycetales bacterium
CCGCCGCCTCCAGGCTGGCCCGGAAGACCTCGGCCGGCTTGATCACGTGATCGGCGGGCATGATGATCATCGTGGCGCCCGGGTCGCGGCGGGCGACGTGCCAGGCGGCCAGTCCCACGCAGGGGGCGGTATCGCGCGGGCAGGGCTCGGCGATGATGTTTTCCGGGGGAAGCTCGGGGAGCTGGCCGCGCGTGGCCTCCGCCTGATCGGCCCCGGTGATGATCAGGATCCGATCAGGAGGGACCAGCGGGGCGATCCGATCCACGGTCTGCTGGATCATCGTGCGATCGCCCGCCAGCTTGAGGAGCTGCTTCGGGCGGTCTCGGCGACTCTTCGGCCAGAAGCGAGTCCCACTCCCTCCGGCCATGATCACGGCGTAGAGCATCGAGGTGCATCCTGCGTAAGTTTCGAAGATCCCGGTCGGTTCACTTGAGGTAAAGGGGCTGATCGACCACCATCCCCGGCTCGATCTTGCTCTTCAGCTCGGCGGCATCGAGCGCGAACAGGGGGCTGATCTCGACGTTCACGGCGACCGATCCATCGGGCCGCCGAGGGACCTCGGCCCCCGCCTGTTCGAGCCAGTTGCCGTGGAGGTCGCTCATCCGCTGGTGGACGGTGGCGGGGGAATCGGGCCCCTTGGCGTTCTTGAGCGGCTCGAATTCCCCGGCGCGATCGGTCTCCATGATCAGCCAGCGTTCGGCCTGTGGCAGCGCGTCGAAGATGAACTGTTCGAATTTCACGCCGTTGGGCTTCTCCGGCTGAACGACCGCCCCCGATTCATCCACGTAGGGGACCTTCTTGATCGCCCGGTGATAGGGGAGCTGGTGGCCATCCAAAATGCGTTCGATGAACGACCGTTCGAGCAGGTGGACCGCGATGCTGCCGGCCCAAAGATCCAGGTGTCCCTCGGGGGCCCGGCGGGCGGCGAGCTCCGGGCTGAGGTCGGAATATTCGATCACCTGGGGGTGGCCGTTCGCCAGCACCACCACCCCCATCTTCTCGTCGGGGGAGAGCCGTTCGACCACCTTGAACGACACCTCGGCATCGGCCTGGCGGTGCAGCCCCAGGAAGGCCGGATCGGCGATCTTGGCGAGCGGATTATCGACCTGGAAGTAGTAGAGGGTCCGGATTCCCCGCTCCCGCATGTCGTCGAGGCAGCTCGGCGTGTTGCCGGGTCCGGGCGACGCCAGGGCCTTGAGCGCCCCGCCGTGGCCGTCCGGGCTGAGCGCCACGCGGTCGGGCTCGGCGAGCAAGATCCGCCCCGTCGTTAGGTCGACGGCCGGCATCTGCCCCTGGACGAAGAACCGGACGTGCTCCAGGCCGAACCGATTGTGCGCGTCGAAGAAATCGACCGTCGCCCGATGGTTCTCGGGGCTCGTCATGACGTAGAACGGCAGAACGCGGCCGTAACGCCGCCCCAGGGCCACGATCTTCTCGGCATGGATCTGGAACAGGCTCGCCGACGAGACCGGCCCGATCGGATAGGTCCCCTTCGGTCCTTCGAAGCCGAGCCGAGTCCCCGATCCCCCCGCCACCAGGATCAGCCCGACCTCGCCGGCCGAGAGGATCTTCAGCAGGACATCGATTTGATCGAAGTCGATCCGCGAGAGATCGGCGGCGAGCCGCTGTTGCCCTTCCTTGCTCAAGCGGTCCCACCATCGGAGAAGCTGCTGCTGACCGTGACGATTCAGACGATCGACGAGCGAGGGGTCGAGAGTCATTCAGACCAACTCCGGATCGAATCTTCTCAAAGGAGCCCATCAAGGCGCCGGGGTGCCAACTCCCTCCGCCCGGAATCGGCATCGGACCGATTCGGGCAATGCGGCGAGAAGGAAATCTTAAACAATTTGACCGCCCCCGGCTATGGCGAACGGCCCCCAACCCGGCGTGAACGGCCCCGACACATCCCCGAACTCTCCAACCGATCTCGATATTTCACAACGACTTACAATTGCACGTCCCTGGCCTTCGCGGTTCCTCACAACCGCGCCAAACCCTCGACCGAAGGTCTCCGGAATCTTGGCTCCGGGCATGGCCCCGCGAAAAAAGGGACGGGCACGGCGCCAAGCTCCGAGCCAGTCCCCATTTTCCACCCCATTTCACCAACTGTGCCGGTTGAACATCCGGTCGATCGCTCATTTCACGAGATCGGCGATCGGGCAGCCGACCGCCTCGGCCCGCTTGACGGCGACAGGCTTGCCGTCGAGGACCGCGTCGAGGGCGTCTTTCAACTCGCGGTGCGATGGCTCCGGGCGCTGACGCCCCAGCTTGACGAAGCGGTCATCGATCCGCCCCGAGTACACAACCTCGCCGTTCGGCGTGACGACCGCCGCCTCGGGGGTCGTCTTGACCCCCGTTCGCTTGATCAGGCCATGGCCGCGATCGAGCAAGATCGGCAGGTCGAGTTTATACTCCCTGGCGTGAGACATTGCCTGCTGGGAGGACGTATCCGGATCGACTTCCACCAGGAAGAACTGCACCCCCTTGCCGGAATATTCCTGGGCCAGACGGGCCATCTCCGGGGAGAAGGCGTTCGAGACTGGGCAATCGTCGGTGACGAAGAAGAGGACGTGGGCCTTCGTCTTCCCCTCGGGCGCCAGCGGCTTCCAGACCCGGCCGTCGAGGTCCGACATCCCCTGATTGGACGCGGCCTTCGCCGAAGAATCCGTCGGGGATGTCGCCGAGGCCGTCGGCTTCTCGGCGTCGCCCGCCTTGCCCCCGGTATCCGCCTCGTCCCCCATGAACTGGAGCCGCATCGCGCGGAATCCGGAGCGGATCTCCTCCTTGGTGATCGCGTCGTCGTGGTTGACGTCGAGGCGATTGATCAGGCTGTGATACTGCTCGGGGAGTTCGTCGCGGTCGACCTTGCCGTCGCCATTCTTGTCCAGCCGGTCGACCTGCGCCACGAGCAGCTCGGGATTGAGCAACGCCAGTCGATCGGCACCGCCTCCACCACCACCCCCGCCGCCGGCCCCCTTGCGCAACGCCCGGCCGAGCAGGGCGGCCCCCTTGGTGGGGGGACGATCCTTCGAGGTCGCGGACGCGTCGCCGGTGGTCGAGCGGGTCCCGCCGGAGAAGCCGTCCCCCATCACGAAGATCGACGGCCCGCGGTAGTTGTTGATGTCCGACTCGTTGACCGCGACGAACGCGAAGCCGACCGAGCCCATCTCGTCGGTCGAGCCTTCGCCCCAGGCGATGTGCTTCGGCGGGTCGGACGGATTGCGCGGGTTGTCGCTCGAATTGTCGTAGGTCAGGGTCGCCTTGACCCTGGTCCCCTTCGGCAGGCGCACGGGCTCGGCGTAGTTGTAGCGGCCCTGCCAGTTGAAGTCCCAATCGTCGATGGCGAAGAGCTTCCTCTGTTCCCCTGAGGGGAGGGTCGCCACCGCCTTCATCGTCTTGCAGAGGTAGTGCGCATGGCCGCCGACGTTCACCAGCTCGATGTCGAAGGGAACCTCCCAGGTGCCGTTGATCGAGAAATTCGGATCGCCCGCCTTGATCCCCTCGGTCTTCAGCCTGGTCCCCAGCCCGAAGACCAGCGGGGCTTGAGTCCCGAGCAGCCGCTTTTCCGGCTTCTTCTTGGCGAAATAGAGGCCGAAGGTCGTCTGCTCTCGCGCGGCCTTGCCCGAAGGATGGAAGTGGATCTGCACCACCAGGTCCGATTCCTTGCTCAGGGGATAGGCGAGCCCCATCGGCAGGATGCGGGGGGTGGCCCCCACCGCCCAGCCCCCCAGCGAGCCGGTGCGCGGGAACCCCATGCCGCGAAAGCCGGGCCTGGGATCGGCCTTGTCCAGCTCCATCGCCTGGCCGGTGCTGTCGGTGAAGTAGAGGGCGTGGTGGACCACCGAGCGCGCCGAGGGGCGAATATCGACCGCCGTCACCCACTTGTCCTCGGGGAGATTGAGCCGCAGCGCGAAGGCCCGGTAGATATCGGGGCCGTCGGCCGGGACATCGAACGCTTCGGGAAGCTTGACGATCAGATCCGGCTCGCCGAGGCTCCATCCCCCTTCGGGGAATTTCGGCAGAGGGGGGAGCTTCTCCCTGGGGCCTTCTTCCATTCCGGTATCGACCCATTTCGCGATCAGGGCGACCTGGTCGTCGGTCAGGCGTCGCTCGTCCTTGAAGTGCCCCCACCCCTGGGCGGGAGGCCAGGGGGGCATGTATCGCGAATCGGTGACGCTCTGGATGAGGCTCCCCCGCTTCTTCACGTCGTGATAGTCGAGCAGGTTGAACGGCGTGCCCTCGCCGGGACGGTGGCACGAGGAACAATTGTTGAAGATCACCGGCGCGATGTGCTCGTTGAACGTGACCTTCGCGGGCGGAACCGAAGACTTGCCGGCAGGTTCGGCGGCCTTCACATTCAGGCAGATTCCCCCCAGGAGGGACAGGCTCGCCAATTTCATGAGGATCCGACTCGGGGACACGGTCATCGGACAAAGCTCCGAGAAAAGGAATTTCAGCGCACCTCTCAATAGAATAGAACCCCAGGCCGATTTTGTTTGATTCGAAAAAATGTCAATCCGCCAGAATTCCCCGGATGACCGCCCTCGCGACCCCGCCAAACCGAAAAACAAGGCGAGTGGACCGACCACGCCCCCTTCGATAGCGGAAGGAGCATCGACGCTCAAAAGTCCAGGGCCAGGCCGTCGAAAGCCAGGCGGACCCCTTCGGGGAGGACCGCCTCGGTCGCCTCGTGGGCGAGGAAGTGGGAAATGTGCGTGAAATAGGTCTGCCGGGGCCTGAGCCGATCGACCACCTGGAGCGACTCACCGAGCGAGAAATGAGTCGGATGAGGTTCGAGCCGCAGGGCGTCGAGGATCAGCGTGTCGAGCCCTTCGAGCAAGGGCCAACTGGCCTCCGGGATCCTGTTCACATCGGTGCAATAGGCCAGGTTGCCGACCCGGAAGCCGAGCACCTCGAACCGGCCGTGGTCGAGCCGGATCGGCATGATCCGCTGCCCCAGGATCTCGCCCTCCACCCCCGGGCCGATCCGCACGAAATCGATCTTGGGGACGAATCCCGGCGGCCAGTTCCGGCTATGCTCGGCGAACGCATACGGAAACGCCGCGCGGATGCAATTCTCGGTCGTCTGCTCGCAGAAGACGGGGACCGGCCCGCCGATCACCTTGGGAAAAAGCCGGGCATCGTCGAGGCCGAAAAGATGGTCGGCGTGATGGTGCGTGAAGGCGATCGCATGGACCTGGCGGATCTTCTCCCGCAGGAGCTGGATCCGCATCTCGGGGGTGGTGTCGATCAACAGATTCCCGGCCGGGAACTGGAACAGCACGCTCGAACGGGTCCGGTTGTCGCGCGGGTCCGTCGACGTGCAGACCGCGCAATCGCAGCCGAGCATCGGCACGCCGGCCGACGTCCCCGTCCCCAGGAAGATCAGCCGGCGGCGGATCCATCCTCCCGATTCGACACCTGTTCCTGATTCCAACAACGTCGGCGAACCTCCGAATGCCCCGAACCCTCCGTACGAACTCTCCGCGCCGCTTCATTGTAATTCAAACCCGAAACCGATGCATCGGTCGCATCCCGGAACCGTGCATCCTCCCCGATCATGGCAGTGCATTTCTCCTCGGGGACAGTCCCATTTTCCACGATCAGCCGCTTTGCGCAACCAACGATTGACGACGTGGAAAATCGGGACAGTCCCCTACGCCGTGCTGAAGGTCGAGCGACCTCTTGACACCCCTAGGCAATTCGCCTAATCTTCTCCTAGGCAATTCGCCTAGGAAGGAGACGGCCATGCGATCCGCCGATGCGGATGTGACGGAAACCGAGTTGGAGATGCTCCGGGTGATCTGGGATCGAGGAGAGGCCACGCGCCGCCAGGTAGCCGACGTCCTCTACCCTTCGGGGGGCGATTCGCACTATGCGACCGTCCAGAAGCTCCTGGAACGGCTGGAAAAGAAGGGGTTCGTCCGGCATGAGCGCCGCGACAATGTGCTGGTCTATTCGGCGACCGTCGATCGCGACGCCTTCATCGGCCGCCGACTGCAAATCCTGGCCGACAAGGTCTGCGAGGGGGCACTCGCGCCCTTGCTGATGAACCTGATCCGCTCCAGGCCGCTGGATCCGAGCGAGGTCGCCGAGCTTCGAGCGATGCTGAACGAGCATCAGCAAAGGCCACAGCAACCGAGGGCATCGCAAACCAAACCGAGTCGCGAGGATTGAGGCAATCCGAGAGGAGTCGTCATCGTGGATTCCCTGTTGCTCGCCGTCCTGAACAACTCCGCCTGGGCCGCCGCGCTGGCCCTGCTCGTGGCCGTGGTCGCCAGGCTCCGGCCTCACCGACCGGCCCTGGTTCATGCCTTGTGGGCGCTGGTGCTGATCAAGCTGCTCACGCCGTCGATCGTCCGGATCGACCTGCCGACCGAAGCCCCATTTCGGCTGGCAGTCGTTCAGGAAGGGCCTGCGCCGTCGGTCCCGCCGGAGGCTTCCCGGGCCGATTCGCCGGACCATCCATTGCCGGTCCCGGTTTCCAATGCTTCTGATACCTTGCCTCCGGTCTCTCCGGAAAAGCCGGCAACGATCGTTGAACAAGGGTATCCCGTCTGGGCATGGCCCTGGAGCTTCCAGCAAACCCTCATCGGCTGCTGGATCGCGGGATCGGCCGCCTGGTGTCTGTTGGTCACGCTCGGGATCTGGCGACTCCATCGTCTGATCCGATCGTCCCGGCCCGCGCCGGACGAACTCAACGATCGGCTGAACAACATCGCGGCCCGGATGGACCTGCGAAGGATTCCCGCGACCTACCTGGTTCCGGCGCGGATTCCGCCGATGCTCTGGGCGCTGATCGGCGCCCCTCGGCTGATCTTACCGCAAGGGCTTTGGTCACAGCTCGGCGACGATGAGCGTGACGCCATCCTGGCCCATGAGCTGGCGCACCTGAAGCGCCGGGATGAATGGACGCGGCGGCTGGAAGCTGTGGTCCTGAGCCTCTACTGGTGGAACCCGGTCGCCTGGTGGGCGCGTCGCGAGATCGAGCATCACGAGGAAGAGTGCTGCGACGCCTGGGTCCTCTGGACGCAACCGAGCCTGGCCACGGCTTACGCCCGCGCCCTCGTGCAAACCGCCGACTTCCTGTCCGAATCCCATTTCCGACCCCTCCGGCCCGTCGGGGCGAGCGGCGCCGGGCACCTTCCCCCACTCAAGAGGAGATTATCGATGATCCTGAACCATCCGACCGAAAGCGCGAGCCCGAAACCCTGGCTGGTTCCGCGTCTGCCGCTCATCGTTGCCGGCCTCGGCCTGCTGGCCCTCCCGGCCTGGGCCTTGAGCGAGCCCCCGAAGGCCGCTCCCGCGCCATCGGCCCCGACGACATCGAACGCCAAGGAATTCCACGTCGAATTGATCGAGTTGAAGGATGACGTGACCGCCAAGGAGGAACCGAAACCCGCCCCGGCCGCCAAGCCCCCCGTGCTCGACGCGCCTCCCGAGATCGCCAGGCAAGTCACTTTCACGCAGGTCGTTGCGGAGGAAGTGCGTACCTTCCATCTCCTGACGGGAGTACTTCAACCCGCCACGCCCGTGGATATTCGATCTCACTGGGTTGGAACGGTCGAAGTGCTCGTCCCGCACGGGAACACTATCAAAAAAGGAGATGCGCTCTTCGAGATAACTACCCCCGTTCAAGGGGACGCCTCAACCGCCAATCAGGAGGCGGCGCGAGGCATTGCCAAGCGTCAGCACAAACGACGAATCGCATCTCCCATGAAAGGAATATTTTATCCGAATACCATGCTAGGAAGAGATCAAAGAGAAGTTCGGGTCAACGATCCGCTCGGGACCGTCGTCCCGGTCAACTCCATGCAGGTTGTATTTCATATCAGCCAGCCGACCTTCATCACAATGCGGCGCAAGAAACTCGCGACCGGAGAGCCATCGCCGCTCGATCTCGGCTCCCCGGTCGAAGTTGAGGTCGACGGGGATGAAAAGCCGCTCGACGGGCAAATCGTTTCGGTCGACGGAAACTTCAAGCCGGCCTCGCAAACGCTCGCATGCCGAGCAAACTTCGCGAACCCCGATGACATCTACATCCCCGGGATGTCGGCCAAGGTGAAGTTCTTCACGGGCGAATCGAACGAATTGCTGCTGATTCCGACAGAGGCACTACCGCCGCCCGCCTTCAAGACATCCGGCGGCATTACCACTACGGTGGTCGTCGTCAATGAACAGGACACGCTTGAACATCGCCAGGTGTTTATCGAGGGAAGTAATCGTCAAGGCAAGCGAGTCGTGCGGAAGGGGCTGAAGAAGGGGGATTGGGTAATCACCGGCGGGCGAAACTTGATTCCGGACGACGGAATAAAGGTGAAGCGATCGAATTGAACGGCGGGGTGGCCGGGGGCGACGCGTCCGCGTGCCCCGGATGCAGAACCGAGGCTGTTGAGGTGGTGTTGAGGCTGTTGGACTTCCGGGGCATGCTCGCCCTGTCGGGCTCGCGTTGCCCCGGCCACCCTTCAACAGCACATGCTGATGAGATCGGCGGTTTCGGCGCGATCAGGAGACCAGCGCCGAACGGATCATGTCGCTTCGTCGGGGACGCAAATCAAACGAGGAAGGCTCGATCACTTCGCGTCGGAGGTCTTCACCTTCACCCCCATCTCATTCAGCAAATCCGCAACCGCTTTTTCCAGGGCCTCGCCGCGAAGCTCCTTGTGGCGGATGATCCCCTTGGCGTCGATCACGAAAATGGTGGGATAGTGCTGGATGTTCAATTGATCCATCACCTTCCCCTCGGGGCCGCTCCACCACTGATCCCAGGGCATCTTCTGCCTGGCGAGGAAATCGACGAGCGTCTTCTTCTCCTCGTCGGCGCTGATGCTCACCATCTGGAATGGCTTCCCCTGAAGCCTTTCGACCATCTCGCGCTGGCCGGGGATCGCCGCCCGGCAAGGCGCGCACCAGGTCGCCCAGATGTCGAGCACCACCACCTTCCCCCGCAGGTCGCTCAGCTTCACGGCCTTTCCCTGGATGTCCTCGCTCACAAGCTCGGGGGCGGGCTGGCCGATCGACAGGTCGGCCACCAGGTCGCGGTATTGCTCCCGGAGGGTCTTGCGCAACTCCTCGGCTTCCTTCCGGGCGGCATCCCCCCGGGCGATCCGCTGGGCGACTTCCTGTTTCCCTTTCAATTTCTCAAAACGCGCGCGGAGGGCGGCATTTTCCTTGAGGATCTTGGCCGAGTCGGCGGCGTCCTCGCGGGCCTCGGCCAGCGACTGGTAGGCTTTCGCCTGGAGTTCGCGATCGGGGTTCTTGGCGATCACGTCGCGGACGAACCGATCGCCGGCCTCATCTCCGAAGCCGGCGACCATCACGATCAGGCGCTTGATCCCCGGCTTGTCGGCGTAGTGTTCTCGTAATAGCTCGATCCCCTTCGGCCAGGTCCCGGCCTTCCCCTGGGGGCCTCCCGAAGTATTGATCGCCATGCGAAGCGCGTTGAAGCCCGACGGAGTTTCCGGGGCCTTGGCGGCGATCGCGAGGAAACGCCGGGAGAATCGGATCGACGGATGATCCTCCTTGAACTCGAACGCCTCCTGCTTGCCCGCCTTCTTGGCGGACTCGTACGACTTCCTCAGATCCAGGGAGAATTTCTTGTTCGCCGCCTCGTACTCCTTGATGAGTGCTTCGAGTTCGGGCGTGTCGCGAGGCGCGTTGGCGGCCGATTTCTCCTGGGCCACGACCGGAGAGAAGGGAGCCGCCAGAATCAACAGGCTCAGCAACAGACGACGCATCGAGATCGACCTCCTTGCACCCATGAATCCCGAGAATGGAACGGAGCGCGCAGGATACCATCTGTCCCCCCGATCGGGGAGAGCCACTTCATCCAACGGCCGTTCTTTCTTCCGAAATGCCATTTCCTCATCGGCGCGTGCCACCGGACGACCCCGCCGAGACCCACGACCGGAGGTCTCCCTTTCTGGGCTCACCGCCCGGTCGCGCGAAAAAAGGGACAGGCACGGCGCTCCGCTTCGAGCCAGTCCCTATT